>JBKJLJ010000803.1:0-6317 GCA_046597015.1 Bryobacteraceae bacterium | reverse complement strand
CAAATCCTCTTCGATCAACACGTCTAACTTATGAAAGCAGTAACTCTAAGTCCTCTCGCTTCAAGTCCCGGATCAGACTGTTATCACCCTGAATAATCGAAGCGGCTAAATCCCGCTTTGATTTCTGTAACTCCAACACCTTCTCCTCCACCGTGTCCCGCGCGATCAACCGGTACGCGAACACCGGCCGCTGCTGCCCAATTCGATGCGCCCGGTCCACCGCCTGCGCCTCCACCGCCGGATTCCACCACGGATCCAGCAGAAACACATATTCCGCCGCCGTCAAATTCAACCCCAACCCGCCCGCCTTCAAACTAATCAAAAACAGCTTACAATCGGCATCCCCCTGAAACCGTTCCACCTTCGCCTGCCGGTCCCGCGTCTTCCCATCCAGATACTCATAAACCACCCCCGCCTGGTCCAGCCGATCCCGCAAAATCCGCAAAAAACTCGTAAACTGCGAAAACACAATCGCCTTGTGTCCCGTCTCCATCACCTCCCGCAACTGCTCCTCCAGCGCTTCTAACTTCGCGCTCGGCTCCCCCGCCCGCTTGGCGTCAATCAGGCCCGGATGGCACGCCGCCTGCCGCAACCGCAGCAAGGCTTCCAAAACCATAATCTTCGATTTCGCCAACCCATCTGTCTCAATCCGCTGCAGTAGCCCATCCCGGTAGTGCTGCCGCAACTCGTCGTAAAGCTTCCGCTGCGCCGGCGCCAACTCGCAGTAAATCGTCTGCTCCGTCTTCGCCGGCAACTCCTTCACCACCTGGTCCTTCGTCCGTCGCAGAATGAACGGTCGCAGAGCACTCGCCAGCAGCGCCCGCGTCTCCGGCTCCATCGCCTTCCCCGCGCCGCTCGTCAGTTGAAACACGCTCGCCGCCCCCAACATCCCCGGATTCAAAAACTCAAACAGACTCCACAACTCCCCCAAATGGTTCTCCACCGGCGTACCGCTCAGCGCTAACCGATGGCGGCTCTGCAAGAGTCGCACCGCCTTCGCCGACTCCGTGCCCGCGTTCTTCACCGCCTGCGCCTCGTCCAGCACCACGTAGTCAAACGCCACGTCCTTCAGCCGCACCGCGTCCCGTCGTAACGTGCCGTAAGTCGTCACCACCAAATCATAGTCCGTGAAATCGCCAAACGCCCGGTTCAAACCCGTGTAATCCAGCACCCGCATCTCCGGCGTAAATCGTCCCGCCTCCTGCTTCCAGTTAAAGATCAACGAACGCGGCACCACCACCAGCGATGGCCCGTGCTTCCCTCGGCGCTCCTCCAACATCGCCAGCACCTGCGCCGTCTTCCCCACCCCCATGTCGTCCGCCAAACACCCGCCAAACGAGAACCGCCGCAGAAACTCCATCCATCCCAAACCCTCGCACTGATAATCGCGCAACTGCCCCATGAATCCCACCGGCTGCGCCACCGCCTTCACCCCTTCAAACACCTTCAACTCCGTCCGAATCCGTGCAAATTGCTCGTCAAACGTCGCCTCCGGCTGCGTCGCTAATAAAGCATCCAGCAGCCCCGCCTGGCTCGCCTTGAACCGGATCGTCCCCTTTTCCGGCGTCCCCATCCTCGTCAACATCCCGATCCGCCGTAGCCACTCCTCCGGCAAAACCCCGTACGTCCCATCGTCCAGCCGAACCATGCTCTCCCCGCGCCGTAACGCTTCCAGCAGCGCCGGTAGCTTGGCCGACGTCTCGCCGTACTCCACCTCGCCCTGCAACTCAAACCAGTCGACCCCGCTCGAAACCGCCAACTTGAATTCGCCCGGCCGCCGGAATACCTTGCCATCGGCGTCCAAGTGCCATCCGCCTTCCACCAACCGCCGCACCAGGCCCGGCAACTTCGACGCCGCGATCTCCCAATCCGGCTCCGGCTCGTAGTAGCTCGTCGGCATCGCCCTCGCCCCGCTGTCCAACAAAAACTGCCGCGCCGTTTTCTCCGCCACCGGATCCCGCCGCACAAATCGCCGGCCTTCCGCATCTAAAAAACCGCTCGCGAGTTCATGTTCGCCGAACTTTCGGTCTTCGTAGGCAAACGCCAATTCAGCTACCAGCCGCATGCCGTTGCTCCGCCGGTGGTCATCCCCATGGATCTCTAAGCAGGGCCGCGGCACCACGCTTATGATTTCGAAACGAAGCGACTCAGGCAACTCCAACTCCGGCAGCCCCGGCGTGGAAAGCAACCCCTCCAAAAGTTCGTCCAACTCCGCCTCTGGAACTTCAAACTTCGGCGGCTGACTCAGCATCTTCATCCAGTCAAAACGGGCATCCTCCGCTAGCGGACTCACCTTCCCCTTCCCGAACACCATTCCTCCCAGGGTCACGAGCGAAACCTCGGTCAGCTTAAGCCTCTCCTCGCCTCGCCGGAATACCCCTTCCAACAGCCAGGTCTTCGCCTTGTCCTCGCGCAGTCGCAACCCAAATTGCCACGTCCCCTCCTCGCTCCACTCGAGCGGCACCAATCGGTCCGCGTGAGCGCTATCTCCTATGCAACAGCGGCCCGTCCGCATTACCATCGGGATCAGCGCCTCCGCCAGCGGATGCGGAATCGTACACGTCGAGGGAACCTGCCCAGAATAACTATTCGGACGCCGGCCATAGCTGTAGGTCTCGGTCCCTCCCGTAATCGCCGAAAGAATGGCTCGATCCTCCGCCGGTAGCTGCGAGATCAGGTTCCGGTCCAGCTTCAGCGGCCTTTGTATCCCGTACTCGCCATTCTGCTTGCGGTCGCTCGAGTGCAACGAAAGCACCGCCTGCCCGATCGCCGCGCTCTGCTTCTGCTCAATGATGTACCGGACCTGACGCTTCTCCGGCCACTCCTGCCCCGTTATGAAAGCATGCTTTGGGCTCCGCTCAAAACCAGCTATTCGCTTCTTCCACTTCGAAACCGCCAGCGCCGGCGACGGCGCCGGAAGTTTCGGCAACGGAGCGAAAAGCTGCTCCAACCGGGTCGTCACCTCCTCTGCGTCAAAATCCTCAAAATCGTCGTAGTCCGCCCCAACTTCCAGAATCTCCTCGATATTGCGTACCGCACTCAGAAAGCCCCTGCTCTCGGCCATCAACACCGTCGCCCAAAGATGTTTGCAGGGTCCGTCGGACTCAAAATAAGGGCAATCACAGTACAGGGAAAGGTCCTGCCCTTCCCAATCAATCTGTACCTCATAGGCTCCGCGCGAGCCGTTCACCAGGGCGACCACGCTATCCGCCAGTCCCGACTCAATCCTCACCGCGCCCCGCCGAAAATAATCGTTGCCGCGAGCCCGAATCGTCGCACTAAAAGCGCGCGCCACCTGTGTCGAAAGATTCATCACTCCCCCCCGCTCAGTCCCGGCCCTGCAACGCCCGCCGGACCAACTCAACCGATGGCCAACCATGGATCGCCTGCCCGTCCGCGTAGATCCGGCATCCAAAGCCATAGCCCCGCGCCTCCGCCGCCATCCCCTCCAAGTCGCGGCCATCAATCCGCACCGTCGGTGACCCAATCAGTCGTAGCGTCCGGGCCTCCGCCTCCGTCTCTACCGTCACCATCTCCACCTGCGCCCCCAACCCCTCCAGTCGCAGCGCCTCCCTTACGTTCTCGGTGGCATAACCCACCGACGGACAGCCCCCAAAATAAAACAGCTCAACCTTCATCACCGCACCTCCACCGTAATCGACAGAAAACCTATAAACACAACCACCGCACCAGCACGAACATCCCACCCAGCACGAACAAAGTCCCAAAGATTGTCTTGTTGTACCGAGCCAGCCAAGCGGGCAGATAGATGTCGAAATTGTCCGCGCGTTCTTCAGTATAACGACCCGCCCAATCGGTCAAGGGGCAGCGCCCCCGGTTCACGACGATCACCAGGCACTCCACCACCACCAATCCAGTCAGAATCGCCGCCCACCGAAATTCATTCCACTGTCCCAGGATCGGGATCGCCACAATGCAGCTGACGAAGAACGCCCAAACCACGGTGTGCAGAATCTTAATACCCACCAGCACCCCGTTCACGAGAAACTCCAAATCCGCCAAGCTATCGTTAAGTACATGACGGACGATATCATCAAAGCGATCCGAACCGGCGACCTGACCACGCTCGACCGTCTCTTAGCCGCCGACCCCGCCCTCGCCACTGCCAGACCCGACGGCCAGCGGACTCCCCTCCACATCGCCACCGACTGGCCCGGCCACTTCCTCAACGCTTGCCAAACCATCTCCACGCTGGTCGCCTACGGCGCCCAAGTCAATGCCCCTGCTCTCGGCATGCACCATTCCGAAACGCCCCTCCACTGGGCCGCCAGCAGCGACGATGTCGACGCCCTCGACGCCCTGCTCGATCACGGAGCCGATATCGAGGCTCTCGGTGGAGTCATCGGTGGTCTGACCCCGCTCGCCGACGCCGTCGCCTTTGCCACTTGGCGCGCCGCCCGTCGACTCGTCGAACGCGGGGCCATCCCCACAATCTGGCAAGCCGCCGCCCTCGGCCTTCTGGAGCAGGTGAAAGAGTACTGCACCACCGATCCCGCTCCCACGCGCGAGGTCGTCACCAACGCCTTTTGGGGAGCCTGCCATGGCGGGCAACTCCTCACGGCCCACTATCTCCTCGACCAAGGGGCCAACCTGCATTGGGTCGGCCACGACCGTCTCACCCCCCTCGGCGCCGCTCTGCGCAGCGGAACCAACCCCGAACTAATCGCCTGGCTGCGGGCCCAGCCTTAGGCGCTCCCGTGGCCGGTGATAATCTGTTCCGATGAGGTGGCAGCCGCTGCACAAAGCCTGCTGGGCGGGCGACCCCGCGGAAGTGGAACGCCTCCTTGCCGCCGGCGCAAACCCCAACCAGGTTGCTCCCACAAACTGGCGTCAAACCCCGTTGGGTCGTACCCTGGAATTTCGCATCACCGCCCCCAAACACGCTGGCCACGTCGAAACGGTTCGCCTCCTGCTGCAAGCAGGTGCCGATCCCACCGTCCGCTCCACCCAATTCGACTTGACGCCTTTCGAACTCGCCGCCTTTTGTGGACTAGAACCGGCCGCCGATCTGCTCCGAAGCTTCCCATCCACCACCCCGCACCCCACCGGGATGACGGACCTCTGGCTCACCGCCGCGTCCCGTCTTCCCGAGGCCGTCGTCCTGCCCGTCGTGCGCCAATTGGCTTCCCGGCAGAACCCGGATGCCATCTGGCAGCAGGCCACCCCTCTCGTAATGGCCGTCGGCCACGCCGCCCATTTTCAAGTTGCCGATGTCCTCTTGCGGAACGGAGCCAGCCCGAATGCCGTCACCTCCCTGCTGCACGTTCACTTTCACTTCGAACATCTCGTTCCCGGTTTGCGCTACCTGGCCGCCGCCGGTTGGAATGTCAATTCCCGCGATGCCGAAGGCCAAACCGCGCTCCACAAAGCGGCCTTCCTTGGTTACGCCTCGGCCATTCGAGCCCTCCTTGACCTCCAAGCCGATCCGACGACACAAGACTCCTTCGGCTTCACCCCCCTCGACATCGCCCATAACTCGAAAAAGCCGGTATCAATCCAAGCGCTTATCCGCCCGAGGTAACCGCCTCGTGTAGCCTAGCAAGATGAACCGCCGCAATTTCCTCGGATCCCTCGTCGCCGGCAGTCTCTCCGCCGCACCGCTCCCCCGCATCGACGCTACGGTTATCCAGCAGCACCTAACCGCCCTCAGCGAATTCGGCCGGCCCGCCGGCGGTACTTTTCAAAGCGGCGTCACCCGCCTCGGTTACTTCGATGCCGATATCGCCGCCCGCCAATTCGTCACCGGACTCCTGCGGAACGCCGGCGCGAAAGTACGCGTCGACCCCGCCGGCAACATCTTCGCCGATCGGCCCGGCCTCGAACCGTCCCTGCCCCCCGTTCTTTTTGGCTCTCATATCGACTCAGTTCCGAACGGCGGTAACTTCGACGGCGATCTCGGTTCCATCGCCTCGATCCAGGTTCTGCGGATACTCCAGGAAAATAGCCTGCAAACCCGTCACCCCCTGACCGCCGTCATCTGGGCCTGCGAGGAAGCGTCCTTTGCCGGGGCGAGCTTAAACGGAAGCCGCGCCGCCGCCGGCCAAATGCTGCCCGGTGAACTCAATCAAATCTCGAATGGCCTCGTAAAATCCGAAGCCATCCGGCGCATCGGCGGAGACCCCTCCCGTATCGAGCAAGCACGCATTCCACGCGGAGCCTACCACGCCTACGTCGAACTCCACATCGAGCAAGGCGGCACCTTAGCGCGGGAAGAAGTGCCGATCGGAGTCGTCGATGGCATCGTGGCCATCGATCGCTACGAAGCCATCGTCACCGGATTTGCCAATCACTCCGGC
>JBKJLJ010000636.1:0-9551 GCA_046597015.1 Bryobacteraceae bacterium | reverse complement strand
ATTTTCACCGCGTGAATCAGGTCGGGAAACTTGATCGCGTCTTGAATGAAAAATACCGGCACATTGTTTCCCACTAGGTCGAAATTCCCCTCGCTCGTGTAGAACTTCACCGAGAATCCTCGAATGTCCCGTGGCAGATCCACCCGTCCGCTCCCGCCAGCCACCGTCGAGAATCGGGCAAATACAGGAGTACGTACCGCCGGGTCCGCTAAAAACGCCGCCCGGGTCACCGGTTTCATGCTTCGGTAGGGTTGAAAGTAGCCGTGAGCGCCGGAGCCTCGAGCATGAACGATTCGTTCCGGAATTCGTTCGTGATCAAAGTGAGTGAGTTTCTCTCGGAGTACAAAATCTTCGAGCAGGGTTGGCCCGCGGGCACCCGCGCGAAGCGAGTTCTGGTTATCGGATACCGGAACTCCCTGGTTGGTCGTAAGGGTCGTACCGTCATGCGCCGGAGGTTGATGCGTCTCCCCGCCATCTCGCTTCGTCTTGTTCATCCACTTCGACCGTGCAACTGAAGCGCCAATCACTTTCCATCCCAGCGGCCCTCGAAATGCTCCCCTATCGGCATGGACCACGACGAAACAGCAGCAGTAAATCACCTGATTGAAAGATTGAAAGACGGCGAACTCGGCTTTACCGCGGCGGCAGAAGATGCCACCGATCCGGACCTCAGAGCCACCCTCCTCCGCTACGCCAACCAACGGTCAGACTATGCGGAAACCCTGCAATTGATCGTGGAAGAGGCCGGCGAAAAAGCCGAATATGCCGGAACCCTGGGGGCAACCCTCCACCGGGGTTGGATGAACCTCAAAGGGGCCATCGCGACTCGCGACGATCTCGCCATTCTCGAAGAATGCGAGCGAGGCGAAGACATCGCTGTGGGTGCTTATCATTCCGCTTTGGCAGGGGACCAATTGGATCTAGCCCGGCAGGTTATCGAGGAACAGGCCGTCCATATTCGGGCCGCTCATAACCACATTAAAATACTACGGGACGCCCTTCGTTCCACGACGGTCGTCTGACTTTAGGCCGTCACTTGACCGGTGGCGGTCGCTCTCGGTACCAACGGTGCCAACTGTACATCGATAACCTCTATCGGTTACGGGATTCACGGAGTGAAAAAATAAATCTGCTCGATCGATCTCATTCAAAGAAGGAGGTTTATCAACTGTGATGAAGATTCGTCCATCTGATTCCTCCCCTCCGGCACCATAGGTTCTAGGTGAGGGATCGCAGAGCTGCAACTCTTCAATTACGAGCAAGGCCTGCAAAAGGAAAAGCTCTGGCGTAGTTTGCCGCCTTCGCTGGGCCCCCGTTCCGCAAGCCGCCTCGAAAAAACGAACCCAGAAAAGAAGGGAACGAAAACTCAGCTAATCCCATTAGAATGAATTTGATAGATCCAATCGAAGCGGAAATCAAACTTCCGAAAAGTGCGTCGCCACTTCCCCCAGCCGACGACGCGGCCCGGCTTTGTGATTGGAAAAAACGAACCCAGACGAAAACAACGTCGTTTGGGGAATAAATAGCTTTACTGTCAATAGCTTGAAGGCAATGCGCGACCGAACTCGGATTGCAAGTATTTCAAGCCAGCAGCTTAGTGGCCACGTTTCCGGCCACGTCTGTCAGCCGGAACGGGCGTCCGCCGTAAGAAAAAGTCAGGTTCTCGTGACGCAAGCCCAGCAAATGGAGCATCGTCGCGTGCAGATCGTGAATATGCATCCGGTCCTCCGTCGCGTAATAGCCGAATTCGTCGGTCGCCCCGTAAATGAACCCTTTTTTCACCCCGGCACCGGCCATCCAGATCGTGTATCCGTACGGGTTGTGGTCCCGCCCGTCGCCGGATTCGGCGATCGGCGTTCGGCCAAATTCCCCGCCCCAAACAACCAGGGTCGAATCGAGCAAGCCATGCGCCTTCAGGTCCGTCAACAAGGCCGCAATCGGTTGATCCACCTGAAGCGCTGTCCTTGTATGCAAACGGACCAGTTCCGAATGGGCATCCCAACCCACCTCATTGCCGGGTCCGTACTCATGGTTAATTTGGATAAACCGAACGTTCCGCTCTGCCAAACGCCGAGCCATAAGGCACTGCCAGCCAAAGTCATTCGTCTCGGGGGCATCCAACCCATACATTGTCTTCGTGGCCGCCGATTCCTTCGTCAAATCGAACGCTTCCGGAGCCACCGTTTGCATCCGGAAGGCCAGCTCAAACGACTCGATCCGTGCTTCCAGCTCCGGGTCGTGCTGAAATCGGTCCGCGCTCGCCCGGTTCATCTTCTGGATCATATCGAGCTCATAACGCTGTTGCGTCGGAGATAGACCCAAATTCTGGAGGTGCTCAATCGGTTCTGAAATCTTGTCAAACGGCATGCCGCCCAGCCCCACGGCTGTACCCTGATAGGCCGCGGGCAGGAAGCCCGAACTCCACTTTTTGGCCCCGCCATGCGAAAGCCCAGGTTTCAAAGTGATGTACGCCGGAAGATTCTGGTTCTCGGTCCCGAGACCATAAACAACCCAGGAGCCCATACTCGGCCGGGTAAACGTGTTCGAACCGGTGTGCAGCTGCAGCGTAGCTCCGCCATGGGCCACGCTATCGCCGACCATCGAGCGAATAATGCAAAGGTCGTCCGCGTGTCGGGATAGATGAGGGAACAAACTACTAATCGGGATTCCACTCTGCCCATACTGGCGGAACTCCCAGGGCGACTTGAGCAGGTTCCCCGTCGATCCTTCGGCGAAAGTCAGCGGGCGCTTAAACGGAAGGGGTTTCCCGTGATCAACAAGCAACCGCGGCTTCGGGTCAAATGTATCCATCGCGGAAGGGCCGCCGTGCATAAACAGGAAAATGACGCGCTTCGCCTTCGCCGGAAAGTGCGGGAACTTCGGGGCGAGTTGGGCCGAGAGCAACGAATTCAAACCCAGCAGACCGAAGCCGCAAGCGGCCCGGCGGAGCAGGTGGCGACGGTTCAACTTAGTAGACATAAAGGAAATCGTTCGAAGCGATGAGCGTCCGACAGTAACTCGTCCAGGCTAAAGAGTTTGGACCAGGAAACTTAGATAAATACGTTAAGGCAGTATCAACCTGAGTCGCCGTGGGCGGCTGGCCCAAAACGACTTGGTAAGCGTGCCTTACCTTCTCTTCTGCGCTCCCCGCCGCAGCGCCCAGAGTCGCGGCCCGATCGGCGACAAACTTGCTGTTCATCATGTAAAGTGCTTGCGGAGCCACGTTCGTCTCCGCTCGTGTCTCCGTACTCGTCGTCGCGTCACCAAAATCAAAGAGCGTAAACAAAGTAGCCAGGTTAGAGCGGCGCAGCGAAAGGTAAACCGTGCGGCGCGACGATGCGTCCGGATGGATGCTCTTGCGCCCGTCGGAAAATTCATTATCAGTGCCGGTGCCGGACTGTAACGACCCGCCCATCGTCAAATCCAGCGAACCATCGAGGAGAAGGAGCGAATCGCGAATCTCCTCCACCGTCTTCCGGCGAATCGGAAACCGGGAAAGCAACCGGTTATCGGGGTCCTTCTCGCGCTTATGCGGCGTCACCGCCGCGCTCATCTGATAGGTGCTCGATAGCATCAACAGCCGGTGCATTTGCTTGATCGACCATCCTTCGGCGATAAACCGGGACGCCAACCAATCGAGCAGCGCCGGATGCGAAGGACGCTCCCCCGCCAGACCAAAGTTATTCGGAGTCCGCACCAAACCCTGGCCGAAATGGCCCTGCCAAAGCCGGTTCGCCATCACCCGCGCAGGCAGCGGATTAGCCGGATCAGCCAGCCAATTGGCCAGTTCCAGCCGGCCGGAGCCACTCCGAATCGGAGGCTGATGCTCCCCGGCCAGGACCGTCGGAAATCGCTTCTCAACCAGGTCACCCTTCGCCTCAGGATTCCCGCGGAGGAAGACCCGCTGCTGCACCGGTTGGTCCTCCGCCACCGCGCAGGCAAACGGCGGCTCAGGCGGGGCCACGGCCTTAATCGCGGCAAGCTCGGCCGTCAAAGCCGCAATCTGTTGGCGAGCACCATCGGAATAGAACGCCTCCGGATTCGGCGGCGGCAAAGACAAAGGACCTTTCGCAGAAATCACGTCAGTATAGAACCGGTTATCGCCGGCCAAAAACTTACTGCCGGGAGCAGCCTGTCGACGGCGCTCCGCCTCGGCGATGAATTCGGCCTGATACAAGGCGGCAGTGGCCGGAGATTCATAAAAACGGTCCAAGTGCGGACGACGCTCCTTCGTCGGCTTCAAGTAATCAACCCACCGGGCCAATTGAGCCGGATCGAGCGACGGATTCGGCGCCTGCGTCCCGAGCATATACTCCGCCAAGTGAGGAGCTTGCATCGACTGAAATCGACGGGCTTCCCCCGCAATCACCTGGTTGATTTCCGCTTGCTTGGCCCCCAGCCTACCCTGGTGTGCCCGGTACTGATCCGCGATCGGTTTAGCCACCAAGGGCGCAAAATACAGTTCGGAAACCGTCCCTTCAATCTTGGCCAGCTGCTTCGTGCTGGCGAAAATAGAAGCCAGCGAATAATAATCCTTCGTCGAAACCGGGTCGAACTTATGATCATGACACCGGGCACACGAAATCGTGAGTCCCAGAATGGCCTTTCCGGCCACATCAATCTGCTCATCCACAATGTCGTAAAACATTTTGACCTTGTCTTGTTCCGCCACCAACTTCGGGCCCAGCGCCAGAAAGCCAGTCGCGATAATCCCAGCGGTGTTCACCGGCTGGCCGGCCGGGGCAGGCAAAAGGTCCCCAGCCACCTGTTCCCGCACGAACTGGTTATACGGAAGATCGGCGTTAAATGAGTTGATAACGTAATCTCGATACCGCCAGGCGTGCGGGTAGCGGTAGTCTTCGTCGGCCCCGGTCGAATCCGCGTAGCGGGCTACGTCCAACCAATGGCGTCCCCATTTTTCCCCGTAGCGCGGAGAGGCCAGCAGCCGGTCAACCACCGTTGCAAAGGCCTGGGGCGAGTTGTCGGCCAGGAAGGTTGCCACGTCGGACGCACTCGGGGGCAAGCCGGTAAGATCAAACGAGGCCCGCCGCAGCAGCGTAAGTTTGTCGGCCTGAGCCGACGGAGTCAATTGCCGGGCCTCCAGCTCAGCCAGGATGAATCGATCCACGGGAGACCGGACCCAGGCGGAGTCCTTTACGGACGGAAGCGCGGGCGCGGAGAGCGGCCGAAACGACCAGAAGTCCTTCGATACGGGCTCTTTGCCTTGGGACGGCCACCGGGCACCATCTTGCACCCACGATCGGAGCGCAGCGATTTCGGCCTCGGTCAGCTTACCGGTCGGCGGCATTTTCACGCGATCGAGATAGCCGACCACCCGCAGGAGCCGGCTGTTTTCCGCGTCGCCCGCGACAACCACGGAGCTCAGGCCCGACGCGGTTGTAAGGTTCAAACCGGCCGACAAAATTTTGGCGTTGTGGCAAGCTTGACAGCGCGAGACTAATATCGGGCGCACGGAGCGCTCAAAGAACTCGTCCGAAGACGACTGAGCAAAACCAGCGGCCAAGTAGAGGAGCAGAGATCCGATCAAGCGCATGCTATCTATGCGACATTGTATCCTGGCCCTCGGTTACTTTACGCTATCTAGTGCAGAGGCTCTTTTGTCGCTCCCCGCCCCTGACCTGAATCGGATTCGGACCCTACTCTTGGCGGCTCTCGAACTGCCCCCGGCGGATCGACGCGGCTTTGTCGACCGCGAAGCCGCCGAGGATGCCGCCGTGCGAGCCGAACTCATTGAACTGCTGACCCTCGATCCGCTGGCCGAGGGATTCCTGGAATGCTCCCTCCCTGCCTCCTTGGGCCTCGGCCAGACCACGCGCCCCTCCCTGATCGGTGCCCGGTTGGACGATCGGTATGACATCGAGTCCGTGATGGCCGAAAGCGGCTTCGCGACCGTCTACCTTGCCCGCGACACCTCGGTAGCCCGCAAGCGGGTCGTCGTCAAAGTACTCGACCGGGTCGCCCAAACCGAAATCGCCCGGCGGTCCTTCCAAGTCGAACTGGAAGCGCTCACGGCCATCGACCACCCTGCCGTCGTCGGCGTTTCCGATACCGGCTTAACCGCGGTTGGGTTCCCCTACCTGGTACTGGCCTTCGTGCCCGGCGTGTCCTTACGGGAAATGATGGCAACCGGTCCACTCGGCCGGGATCGGTCAGTTCTCTTGCTCAAAGGCTTGGCCCGCGCCTTAGCCATCGCGCATCGCGCCGGCGTCGCCCACCTCGACGTGAAGCCGGAGAACATCGTGATCTCCGACCCCGGTATGCCCGAGGAACGCGCCACCCTACTCGACTTCGGCATCTCCCGGCTCCGGAGCGCCAACGACGGCATTCAAGCTGGCTCTCTCCGGTACATGGCACCGGAGCAGGCGACGAACCCAACAGCCAGCTGCGATGTCTATTCGCTCGGGGTGATCGCCAAAGAGATGGGCGGACTTCCTCTTACGGTGCGAAAGCTCCTGGATCGTCGATATCCCTCCGCCGTCGAATTCGCCGCCGCCCTCGACGAAGCCACCCGTCCCAGACCGTGGCGCTGGGTAGCGCTGGCCGCCGCCACTCTAACTATCGCGGGGACCGGATTCTATCTCACGAGACCTCCCGCCCACTTCTATGCCGCCCCTGAGCCGCTAATCACCTCCCCAGCGAGAGACAAGGACCCTGCCTTATCCGCCGACGGCCAGTGGCTCTATTTCGCCGCTGGTCCCTTGAATGGCGCTGATCTGTATCGTCAGTCAACAGCAGGCGGCTCGCCGATGCCCCTGGTGCTCGGTGAGACGAATGACCTTCTCCCCCAACCTAGCCCGGACGGCAAAGCATTCTCGTTCATCCGAAGAACTCCACTGAAAGACGATGCCCTCTTCCTCCAGGATCTAGCTCCCGGAGCAACGCCCAAAGTGCTCGTTAGTGCTCCCGGTATGGATAGCTACAGTTGGTCGCCCGATGGTCGCTCCATTGTCTTTTCCTACAACCAAATCATCGGACAATCCAACAGTTTGGGGCGCTTCGACCTTGCTTCCGGTGCCTGGATCCCCATTCTTCCCGCCCAGCCGGACCTCGGCTTTAACTTTCCCGCGGTTTCGCCCGATGGCAAGCAAGTCGCCTATGCCCGCGGTTCCGCCCGTTCCGCCAATATCTTCGTCATGGCGCTCTCGAACCAGGGTCAGTTGCTCGGAGAACCACGGCAAATTACGGCGCTGGGCGAACGAATCCAGGGCGTGCAGTGGACTCCAGACAGCCGGGACCTGATATTCAGGAACGGGCCCTTAGATAACTCCACCCTCTGGCGCGTCTCTGTTGATGGACGAGTTCCGTCAAGGATTACCAGTATTTCCCAGCCTGCCAGCTCCCTGGCGATAGCCGCCAACGTTTGGAAACTAGCTTACGGCGTCGACTTATCGGATGACAACGTCTATCGCCTGGACCTCACTCGATCAGGACCCGAAGCTCTACAGCCAGTCGTGCTGGGTACCGCGGCGGATGAAGAGGCGAGCCCGTCTCCCGATGGAAAATCCATCGTCTTCAGTTCGAGCCGGACCGGTCGCCAGCAGATATGGCTCGCCGACCACGACGGCAAGAATCCCAGGCAGGTGACGACGGTCTCGGGAACCGACGGAGTCGGCGCGGGTTGGACGCCGGACGGGAGAGACCTTCTGATCAACATTCGCTCCACCCGAGGTAACGGCATCTTTCGGACTCCCTCCGCGGGGCCGTTCGTCTTGACCCCACTGCTCGAAAACGCAAGCCTTCTCTGTTTCGCCCGAGACGGGAAGTCCCTCTTCATCGCCCGCGCCGTCGACCAAATCTGGCGGATGCCTTATCCCGCTCTAACTCCCGCGGTGCTCTTGCCGCTGCCGGGCGGGCGCTTCCTCTCCGAATCGCCCGATGGCACGATCTACTACAGCCATCGACACGAAGCCGAAGGGCTCTTTAGCCAACCGGCCAACCAATCGGCGCCAGCACCGGAGCGGGTCGTTGAACACCTCCTACGGCGGAATCTCTTCGAGGCTGGAAGGCAGGGCATCTTCTATATCGCTCCGCGGGTCGGCGCCAAGCCGGGTCTTTACTTTCTTCGGTACGGCTCGAAGGTTCCGGTGTTACTCTACCCTTTCGAGCACTGGATCGGCTGGGGCATGAAACTCTCCTCCGATGAAAAGAGCCTGTTTTTCACCCGAACAGACTCCGACAACGACGACATCCACCTGATCCATTCGTTCCGCTAACATGCCCCCAACCAATCTCAAACGCACCCGTCAACTCCTCGCCGCCGCCCTCGCGCTCCCGGGGGAAAAGCGGACGGCGTTTGTCCAACAGGAGACCACTGATGACGCCGCTCTGCGGACCGAACTCGAAGAACTCCTGGCCTTGCACCCGATCGCCGAGGGCTTTCTCGAACAGTCAGTGCCGGCCTCACTCGGGTTGACACCGAAGGCTCATTCGTCCCTGGTCGGCCTGACCCTCGACGGCCGGTACACGATCGAATCCGTCATCGCCAAAGGCGGCTTCGCCACCGTCTATCTCGCCCGCGCCGAAGCTGCGGGGCGGAAAAGGGTCGTCGTCAAAGTACTCGACCAACTCAGCCGCGCCGAGACCGCCGCCAAGTCCTTCCAGGCGGAGTTGTCGGCCCTGATCTCTATCGATCACCCCGGGGTAGTCAGCGTCTTCGACACCGGCACCACCCCCGACGGCTATCCATACCTCGTAATCAACTTCGTGCCGGGCGTCACTCTTCGCCAATTGCTGGCGGAGGGGCCGATTAAGGCGGATCGGGCGAGGCAGATCCTTAAGGGGCTGGCTAATGCGCTCGGCGCCGTGCATAAGGCCGGCGTAGCCCATCTCGATGTGAAGCCCGAAAACATCATGCTCTCGGACCTGGAGACCCCAGAGGAGCGAGCAACGCTATTGGACTTCGGCATCGCGCGTCTGCAGTCCGCCGTGGGCGGCATTCAAGCGGCGTCGCGGCGCTATAGGGCTCCCGAGCAGGCCCAAAGTCCAACCATCGCTTGCGATGTCTATGCCCTCGGTCTGATCGCGAAGGAGATATCGGGAGGTCGGATTCCGAGCGGCCTCGAACGGGCGCTGCACCAGGACCCAACGAAACGGTTTCCATCGGCGACGCAGTTCGGCGCGGCGCTGGACCGAATGAGCCGGCGCCGACGTGGGGGTTGGGCGGTCGCGGCCACGGTGGTCATCGGGGCGGTTTCCATCGGATGGTACTGGAACCGTCCGCCGGAACACTTTTATGCCTCGCCAATGCCACTCGTCACCTCGCCCGGGTTTGAACGCCGACCTGCGCTGTCGCCGGATGGCCAATGGGTCTACTACTCGGCCGGCCCGGATGCCAATACGGATATCTATAAGCAATCCACGACCGGCGGCAACCCCATCCCGCTCGTCGTCGACCAGGCCAACGACGATCGCCCCCGCCCGACTCCAGACGGCTTGAGCCTGACCTTTCTCCGCCAAGTCAACAGCCGCGAAACCAGCGTAATGTTCCTTCCGCTTAGCCCTCCCGGAGCGTCGCCCACCGAGTTGACGCG
>JBKJLJ010000618.1:0-14527 GCA_046597015.1 Bryobacteraceae bacterium | reverse complement strand
GAACCGCGGCTTCGTCGTCATCCTCGATCAAAACGACCGCGTCGTCGCCGCCCCCGGTGCCGAACCGCCCGTCTACAAAGACGGCCGCCTCCAGGTCCTCCTCCAAGCCCAACCCGGCATCTTCAAGAACCCCCACGACGTCTGCGTCGACCGTGACCAGAACCTCTACGTCTGCCAGTGGAACAGCGGCAAGGTCTACCCCTACAAGCTCCACCGCGAAGGATAAGCCCATGATCAACCGCCGCTTCCTCCTCTCCCAGTCTCTCGGCGCCATCGCCCTCTCCGCGCTGCAGGCTGCCGCCGTTGATGGCAAGAGTGACAAGCTGCCCCACTTCGCCCCCAAAGCCAAGCGAGTCATCTTCCTCACCCAGTCCGGCGGCCCCTCCCAACTTGAACTCTTCGACCACAAGCCCGGTCTCATCAAACGAGCCGGCCAGGAACTGCCCGACTCTGTCCGCCAAGGCCAGCGAGTCACCACCATGACCGCCAACCAGAAGCAGCTCATCATGCCCCCCATCGCCAAGTTCGTCCGCCATGGCAAGTCCGGCACCGAACTCGGCGAATGGCTCCCCCACCTCGGTAAGGTCGTCGACGACATCTGCCTCGTCAAGTCCATGCACACCGACCAGATCAACCACGCCCCGGCCATGACCCAGTTCCTCACCGGCAACCAACTCCCCGGCCGTCCTAGCGTGGGCGCTTGGGCCAGCTACGGCCTCGGCTCCGTCAACCAAAACCTCCCGGACTACCTCGTCCTCCTCTCGAAGATGCAGCGCCCCAGCGACCAGCCCCTCTACGACCACTACTGGGGCAGCGGCTTCCTCCCGTCGCGTTACCAGGGCGTCAAGCTCCGCAACGCGAAGGATCCCGTTCTCTATCTCCGCGACCCCGACGGCCTACCCCGCCCGCTGCGCCGCAACATGCTCGACGGCCTCGCCGAGCTCAACCAGCGCCGCCTGGACCAAACCGGCGACCCCGAAATCGCGACCCGCATTCGTCAATACGAGATGGCCTATCGGATGCAAACCAGCGTCCCCGACCTGACTGATCTTAAGGACGAAACCGAGGAGACGTTCAACCTCTATGGCCCCGATTCGCGCCGTCCCGGCAGCTACGCCGCCAACTGCATTTTGGCCCGCCGTCTCGCCGAACGCGGCGTCCGCTTCATCCAACTTTTCCACCCGGACTGGGACCACCATAGCCGTCTCCCATCCTGGTGTACGGCCCGTTGCCGCGACACCGATCAACCCAGCGCCGCCCTCATCACGGACCTGAAACGCCGAGGCCTCCTCGACGATACGCTAGTCGAATGGGGAGGCGAGTTTGGCCGCAGCGTAGCGGGTCAGGGCCAGTGGGACAGCATTGAAGCCGGCCGCGACCACCATCCCCGTTGTTTCACGGTATGGATGGCCGGAGCCGGAGTAAAGCCCGGCCTCAGTTACGGAGCGACGGACGAGTACAGCTACAACATCGCAGAGAACGGGGTCCATGTCCGCGACCTCCACGCGACCATCCTCCACCTCCTCGGCATCGACCACAGCCGCTTCACGTATCGTTTCCAAGGCCTCGACTTCCGCCTGACCGGAGTAGAACCCGCCCGCGTCGTCCGGGACATTTTGACGTAAACCCTCCACCGGCGCTTCCCCGGCCGCACCGGAACGGAACCCGGCCAACTCCGCGACCGCTACACAACCCGCACCCCAAATCCCTTCCCGCGCCCCGGACTCCCTTCAACGGACCTGTACCCCACGGCGCCGAGCAAGATACTCCGACACCGCCCAGTACCCTGCAATCCCCACCGCGTAAGCCGCCAAATCCAGGAAGCTGAACGTTGTCCCTAACAAACGTCCTACCAGACCCCGCGAAACCCCCGTCAGTTGAAAGCACTCGATGGCGACCATCACCAGCGCCGCCACCCAGGTTCGCCGCACGATCGTGCAGACCATCGCCGCATACAGCGCGTCTCCCAGGTACTTGTCCCACAGGATGTTCCCCAGCGGGACCATCCGCGTCAACAAACCGGCCGCGACAATCACCACGAACCGAACCACCACCCTAGAACACGCGCTTGGTCAGCTTGTCGACCGAGAACTTCGCCGTGTCCGCAATGGCCATCACCGTCATCACCCCGGCTTGCACCGGATCCGTCACCACCAGGTCCGCCGCGTCCGGCACCGAACCCGCCATATTCAAACTGACGACCAGCAGCCCCTTCGCGCGGACCTCCCGGACCGCCGTCTCAATCTCGCCGCCCATTAACGAACCCGCGAGCACAATCGCCCGTGCACGGGGCAACCGAGCCACCGCGCGAACCGCCGCGGCCAACGCCTGCTCCCCCACCAGCGGGATCGTGTCCACCGAGATGTGTTCGCCGCGAATGTTGTGCCGGTCTGCTTCCATGATCGCCCCGATGGCCACCTGCCCCACCTGCGCCCCACCGCCCATGATGATAATCCGCTTTCCGTAGACCTTCTGGAGCGTCTCGACTAACTCGACCGCCCGGACGCAATCGAGCGCTTGCAAATCCCTTAGCATCGCCTCCGCCTCACCCGGTAGCTCAACCTCAAGATAGGTCCGTGAGTTCGCCACGCTCTCAATGATCTCCACCGAGGCGATGTCGCCCTGATGCGCCGCGATCACGCCGGTCAACTGGTGCAGAAACCCCGGCCCAGGGTCTCCCAGAGCCTCAATACCCACCCGCTGTCTCATAGCTCGTACTTCTTCACGATCTCGGGCCAGTGCCCCTGCGCGGTCAAGATGAGTTGCACTACGTCACGCACCGCCCCCTGGCCGCCGCGATTCGGGGTCACCCAATGCGCCGCCGCCTTCACCTCGTCCCGCGCGTTGGCCGTCGCAATGCCGAACCCTACCCGTCGCATAATCACGACGTCCGTGAAGTCATCTCCGACGTAAGCCACCGACTCTGGGTCAATCTGAGCATCCGCCAGAATCTCCTCAAGGATAGGGATCTTCTCGATGTGCCCTTGGTAGATGTAGGCCATCTTGCACTGTTTCGCCCGCACTTCCGTCGCCGGGGAAACGCGACCGCTAATGACGCCGGTCTTGATGCCGTACCAGCTCAGCCATTGCAAACCGATCCCATCCTGGGAGTCGAACCCCTTGGTTTCAAACACCCCGCCATCGGCGGTCGGGACGTTCCACAACGTCCCATCGGTCAGGACGCCATCGACGTCCATCAACAGTAGCTTAATCTTAGCGGCTCGTTCGTGCAGGGTCACCTCGCCAGTTTATCAGCCTCCACCGCCCAAACCCTAAAGCTTTCGAGGAGGTACGGACCGAACGTGGTGGCGATGGCGACATCGGCTGCGTCGCGTCCCCGGGCGATCAGGACGCGCCCGGTGCGCGGCTCGTTATTGCGCGGATCGAAGACGTGCCAGGCGCCGCCCAGGTAGGCTTCAAACCAGGCAGCAAAGTCGCCTAATCCATGCGGTAATGGAGTGCCCATATGGCCCAGGTAACCGGTACAGTAGCGCGCCGGTATGTTCATACAGCGGCACAGCGCGACCGCCAAATGGGCGTAATCGCGACAAACCCCCGCACCTTCCTGCTGAGCTTGCCAAGCAGTCTTGGTGGGAGACGCCCGCTGGTAGTCGAAAACGACGTGGCCGTGAACGTAGTCGCAAATCGCCTGGACCCGAGCCCAGCCGAGCGCGGTCTCGCCGAAACGGCTCCAGGCAAAGTCGGAGAGGAGATCGGTATCGCAATACCGGCTGCCCACCAGATAAACCAGGGTCTCTGCCGGCAGGGTCTCCACCGTCTGCTGGCAAGCTTCCGGCACATAGGGATCGGCCAAACCCGAGTTCCGAACCACGGCACCGTTCGTAATTCGTACCGTGCCCGCCGGCGCAACCAGCCGGCTGCACCAATTGCCGAATCCATCTAAATAACCCGCAATGGGAACGACCGGATCGGTCGCCAGAAACGCGTTCGAAACGATATCGGCAGTCCGGGAATGGTGAACGTCCACCGTCAAAATCAACGGCGTCTCCTGCGGGAATTGGTACACCAGTTCGAACCCGACTTGGATCAGCATGGAGGATCTTACCACGCCCGCCGCCCGCTCATGTTGTAATAAAGGGGCATGAAGGTCCTGCTCGCGATCCTATCTATTTCTTTGCTGTTTGCTCAAGCTCCGGCCCCGGCAAAGAAGCCGTCGTTCCTCGATAAAGCAACGATGGAGGCCTATATTCGGCATCTCTACGTCTGGCCCAAGCAGATCGGCGTCGCGATCTCCGACCCGCAGCGATCGCCGATCGAAGGTCTCCTTTCCGTTACCGTCACAGGCTCGATGGGCGCAGCGCGGCAAGCCCAGCAGTTCTTCGTCTCGAAGAACGGAGAACGCGTCATCCAGGGAACCGTCCTCGAAGCCGCGAACAACCCCTTCAAGAAAGACCTCGACCTTTTGAAAACCGACCTGCAGCCAGGCTACGGAACTCCGGGAGCTTCCGTCGTAGTCGTCGTGTTCTCTGACTTCCAGTGCCCCTACTGTAAACAGGAAGCCAAGATGATCCGGGACAATCTGAACACGGCGTTTTCCAAGGAAATCCGGGTCTATTTCAAGGACTTTCCGCTCGAGCAAATCCACAACTGGGCCAAACCAGCGGCGATCGCTGGCCGCTGCGTCTACCGCCAGGATACAGCCAAATTCTGGGACTATCACGACTGGATCTTCGCCAACCAAGAGATGACCACCGCGGAGAACCTCCGCTCGCGGCTCGAAGGCTTCGGAGTAGACAAGAAACTCGACGTCCCCGACCTCCTGAAGTGCTTCGACACGAAAGCGACCGAGACCGAAGTAGCCAAAAATTGGGCCGAGGGCCGGGCCCTGGAGGTGAACTCGACGCCAACTATCTTCGTCAACGGTCGCCGCCTGTCGGGCAGCGTCAGTTGGGACCAGTTGAAGCAGATTGTCGAGTTCGAAATCGAGTACCAAAAGACGGCCAAGAACGCCGGCGAGAACTGCGGCTGTGAATTGAAACTCCCCTCTCCCTTAAACCCGTAACATGCGCCTTGCCTCTTTGACTCTCTTTGCCGCGGCTTTACTCGCGGCCGCTGAACCGACGGAACAGGCATACTTAGCCCACATCAAATACCTGGCGAGCGACAAGCTGAAAGGAAGAGGAACCGGCACGCCGGAACTGGACCAAGCTGCGGAATACATCGCCCGCGAGTTTAAGGCGGCGGGACTAAAACCTGTGGACTCGTCTTACTTCCAAAAGTTTCCCGTGACGACCCAGGCTAAGCTCGGCAGTAAGAATCGCTTGAGTTTGACGCTGCAAGGCAAGAAGACAGTGTTGCGGTTCAACGAGGACTTTGTCCCCCTCAACATGTCGAGTTCGGGGGATTTTTCGGGCGGCGTAGTTTTTGTAGGTTATGGGATCTCGGCGCCGGAGTATAACTACGACGATTACGCTGGCGTTGACGTGGCCGGAAAAGTTGTGGTGATGCTGCGGCGGGAACCGCAGGAGACCGACGACAAAGCTACGTTCAATGGCCGGGTGTATACACGGCATGCTCAGTTTGACTCGAAAACGACGAATGCCAAACTCCATGGGGCCAAGGCCGCGATCATCCTGACCGATGTGCTTTCGAGCGGGTACGGCGAGATCGAGAAGTTCGCCAAGAACGCCGGTCCGGCCAACGCTGGGATTCCCGCGATCATGGTGAAGGGCGAGGTAGGCGAAAAGATCCTGGATGCCGCGGGGCTGAAACTGCGGGACATCCACGAAGGCATCGATAAGGACATGAAGCCGCGGTCACAGGTGCTCGGCAACGTCTCGGTTGCTTTACGAGCGGACGTATCGCGGGAAGTTCGCCAAGTGCGGAACGTGGTCGGCTACTTGCCAGGCGAGTCGAGCGAGTTTTTGGTGGTCGGTGCTCACTACGACCATCTAGGGTTGGGTCAACAGTTTTCGATGGCGCCGAGCATGGCGGGCAAGCCCCACTTCGGGGCTGACGATAACGCGAGCGGCACAGCGGGAGTGATTGAGTTGGCAAAGCGGTTTGGCGCCATGGCGAACCGGAAACGGGGGATTTTGTTCATGGCGTTTGCGGGCGAGGAGTTGGGTTTGCTGGGATCTAGCTTTTTCGTCAACAACCCGCAGTTGCCTCTCGCGAAGGCCGTCACGATGATCAACATGGACATGATCGGCCGAGTGAAGGACGGTCGGGTGTTTGTCGGCGGCAGCGGGACCGGATCGAGCCTGAAGGCGGTTTTAGACGGTACGCCGTCGCACGGTCTGCAGTTTGATACGTCGGAGACGGCCGGGTACGGATCGAGCGACCATACCAGCTTTACGACCAAGCAGGTCCCGGTGTTGTTCTTCTTCTCGGGGCTGCATGCCGATTACCACAAGCCAAGCGATACGTGGGACAAGATCAACGCCGCAGACGCGGTGAAGTTGCTGGCCTACGTCGGAGAGGTGGCGGATAAGTTGATTTCCCAGGAGCGTCCGCAATACGTTCGGGTACTGCCGCCGCAGAGTGCGCATTCTGGGACAGCGCCAGCTTCGGGTGGCTCCTCGGGGTATGGACCCTACTTCGGCTCCATTCCGGATTTCGCCGAGCCCCCGAAGGGAGTGCGATTCGCCGATGTCCGGGACGGATCGCCGGCCGGGGTGGCCGGCTTGAAGGCCGGCGACATCATGGTGAGTTTCGACGGGAAGGACGTGGGAAACCTGATGGACTTCACGGTTCTGCTGCGGCAGAAGAAGCCCGGGGACGAGGTTGAAGTGAAAGTACTGAGGGCCGGGCAAACTATGGTGGTTAAGGTACTGTTAACGGCTAGAAAATAGGAGTCTCCCTAATACAAATGGTCTGAACGACCGATTAGACTAGAAAGGAAGGGATTCCGTCTCATCGTGTCAGAACCTGCAGCCATTTTGCCTATTCCGAATGCCAAGCATTGGAAAATGCCTCCGCTAATTCTCCACCCGTTCTCGGACTCAAACGGACCCAATAAGCTTGTCGAGAGTTCTCGTGCGAGCATGATGCTTCAGGGACTTTTACCCAACAACGAGTTTACGGTCGACGAGTTGGATCGAAAGCTGTTGGATGGGCGGTATTGTGAGATTCGGATGCTCTACTACGTCGGCAAGGATTTGCTGCGTTGGATTGAGCAGTGCATGGATTTAGTGGCGCGCGAAGAGTCTTTGCGGCAGCGAAATGTGAAGGAGCAGAGTTTCGCGAGCCTGCTCGTGGAAGATCCACCGGAGGCGGTCAAGGCTAAACTTCGCAAATGGGGCGTGGCCGACTATCGGGCGATTTTCTCGCGGGCCCTCGGTTTGAACAGCATCTTTGGTGAAGTGCCGGTGCGTACCGATTTAGCACCAGATTTCACACGAAACTACTACCGGTACGCTGATCAACTTTACGCTTGTTATCTTTCACTGTCTGCCCATGCACAGATCCGTTCGGCGGAGTTTGAGTTCGATCTGTTCGCTTCCGGTGAGTACTCTCGGATGTTAGAGAAAGAGTGGAGCACGACGGCCGACGCAGAGTAGGACGGCTTCTGAAGACGAGCAAGATGGAGCCCAATTCCGTGGGAAAGAGTGGGCTCGGATGGATTCGAAGTGAGCGACGGCGGCGGGTGCCGAGTAGGTCAACGTACCGTGTCGATCGGCCCGCCGGCTATGCAGTCCGCAAGCTGTCCGACGCCGTAGATCGCAACCTGACGGCCATAGACGCTCTTGATGGTGGAGTCGAGAGAAGTACCGAAGGTTTCCGTCAGCATTGACCGGTTCTCCCTTTCTTCTTAGCTCTTATGGACTGGAATTGCGAGCACAATCTCCACCTTCTCTGGTGATTCGCCTCGCGTTGCCGGTCTAAATCGCCATTTGCTCAGGGCGGCCAAAAGTGAAGATCGATCCGATTGCACCGGCCCTATCACCTTGAGATTCTGAAGCGATCCACCCTCATCGATCGTTCCGTGGACAAGCACGTAAGGACTGGGCCCGGTGACCACTTCGGCGGGACGAAACGTCAAGCGTGGATAGGGCGCATTCAGGGGGCGGGGATCGGGCAACTGCACAACGCTGCCCTTTTGCACAATCAGGGAGTTACTCGCACAATAATGCATGATCCAATCCGCCGTGTCGCCTACCTGCAGATAGACAGTATAAACGGGCTTGCCACCGAGCGCACCGGAAGGAAGGGAATCTTCGGCAGAACTCTGCATAATGACAATGTCAAACCTGCCATTGGAAGGATGATTGAGTCCCGGCGCGGCTTTTTCGGGCTCTGGTCCCGCCGGGTGCACAGGAGGTGGGGGGGGGGCGAGGTTTGCCTCGATTAATTCGCCAAGGGCGGCAATCGGCGGGAGCGATGTTGCTACCTTTAAAGTGGGTGGCTGCTCCTTCTTGGTGCTCGCAGTAGGGGCGCTGGATTGGCCAGTTGCGGAGGAGGCCGCGCCTCTGAGCGCGCCACCTTTGCCCTTCGAAGCCGGGGCTGACGGGATCAGATTCCCCGGCGGGATGACGACTTTCTCGGCCGTAACCAAAGCGTTGGAGACCGACAATAGGGCCACTGGATGCGCATTTGCAGCCATTGTTGGCTCTGTCAAATCAGGGGGCGGGGAAATCAGGCGGGGCGCTTCCAGCAGGGCTCTGCTCGAACGGACCGGCTCCGGCACCTTCCAGGTACGGGTGCTCGCCGGCACACGTTCGGTCGAACGCTGGGGGGGCCCGGGAGTTATAAACGGCTCCAACGGAATTGGCGCGGTCTGCCTTGACCAAATCAACGCCGAGGGTAAAACCGGCGACTCCGGTGGAGGTTGGAGATCCAAAGGGTATTGTGGCTGAATCAGAATCGCTTGCGCCGGCTTCGCAGAGGAACGGGCACTCTGGACGGGAGGGGTTTCCGCCTTGGAGACACCGTGCCTTTGTTCTTTTAGGAGTTGGTTGACGATTCGAGCCGCGTGTTCGCTTATGTCCTTCGCCACATTCCGCGAATCAGGCTGCAGCAACACCATCCGATTGGAAAGACGGATCATGATTGGCTTGGCCACATAGGTCAAGGAGGGCCTCTCAGCCGATGGCGGGACGAGTCTAAGTATCCACGGTAACCCTGCCAGAAACACCCCGTGGAGCGCAGCGGACACGAGGTAAGGGACGACTCCCCTCCGTTGCTGAACCGATGGGACAAGCAGTCTAAGGCCGGGCCGACTCGGTTCCCATTCTTCCCGCGGCTCGCCAAACGGATGTATTCGCACGATGATTCTCACAGCGGGCTTTCGTCCGCGCTGACCGTGGCGTAGGCCGATGCAGTAGGCAATACGACTTCATTGCTACTGATACCATTCACCACTGTTCTTAGAATCGTGATCGCCTGAGCGGAGAGGGCGGCAGGCATGCGGACCCGTAGTACGATAACACCGGGCAAGCCTGCGGCCACCCCGGCATACTCCGGAATCACGGTCTGATCTCCTACGATCACTTCTACCGAGTCAACCAATCGGTAGCCGTCGGCTTCATCGACGCCGAAGCCCTCAGGCGGGGAAACCCGGTGGGGTCCGAAACCAGTTCCAAAAATGTTGATCAGCTCTCCCGCTTTAATGGGATTGGCGGAATTCACCGCCGGACCGTTAATCCGGGTGATGGTTGCCAACGAACGGCCGTCTTGTGGAGTTACTAACAACCCCGGAGCGTTACGGACAACTTCAAAAGTAGTACTCACATCCGGCAAACTCCTATTTCTAACCGTCAAGACCCAATTGCTGATCGGCAAATCGTAGGGAAGCTGCGCATTGATCTGCTCCGGAGAGACGAAGTACAACGGCAGAATGCGTCCGGCCACGGTAACGGTCACGCCGGAGAGCGTCTGTTGCAGGGGTTGCCCCGTTCCCAATTCGGTTCCCGACGCAAGGTTCCCACCGTAAATGGAGATGATAGAGCCGGGGGCGACTCCGTTAACCGGCGTTTCACCGGCGCCATTCTTCACCCCGGCTTTAGAAATCTCCGGCGTTGTTTCCAACACTGCTCGTAAACGTAAAGGGCCGGAGACGACGACGCTGGCCGGGCTGAAGCGCTGGTCCGTAGCATCGCCTTCCCACCGCTTAAACTTATATCCCAGTCGAGACGTTGAGTACACCAGCACGCGCGTATTCGCTGGATAGAACCCATCTAACGAGGCTGGCTCCATCCGGAAATCCGCACCATTGGCCGGATCGGAGCTAACGAAAACTCGATATGCCGGTTTGTAGTTCGCCGCCAGAACGATTGGCTCAGTCCCGAATCTTACAGTTCGGATGCCGGTCGTGTCGCCACTCGTCGTGCCACCGAGGAACGACTGCAATTCCAATCGCGTTCCTTCCGATTGCGGGATGGTCCTGGGCGCGGTAATTGTCAATTCCGTTCCCGCGTCGCGATGGAGCGTGCAAGGGGTATCGCAGGTTTGATCGCCCACCTGCAGGGTGACCGGGAAACTGCTTTGCAGGATGACCATACCGAGCATTGCGTATTCTGCGGTGAGTCGCGTCCCGCCAGGGCTTGATGTGTCGAGGATGAAGGTCTGGGTGGCGGGTCCTCCATTCGACCAGCCTTTAAATACCCACTTCCGCCCGTTCTGGTCCGTCTGTTCGGCTGGCGCGGTGACCGTGTGTTTTGTGCCCACGCCCCATATGAAGTTATAGGACGGCCACGAGTCCCGTCCGTCGACCAGTAGCTTCAGGCCTGATGGAAGGAGGAAACTGATCCGGATACCTGGAATAAATTTCGCCGTTAACGTTTCGGGTATGTTGGCGTTATCGGCTCGATAGAGCGTGTTTTGACCACCGCCACTGCTCCACGAATCGAAGATATACTCCTTGCCGTCGCGGCCGAGCTGTGGGGAAGGTGCTCCCAAGACATGCGTCGATCCTTCGGCGAAGTCAAAAACGCCAGGAACACCACACATTGAAGCATACTGCTGCGGATCGGACGTCGTAGCCTCGTTCCGGTCAACGAGTACCCGTAGCTCAGGAGGCTCCGTGACGATTCGAACTCGCTTCGCTGGCTCGAAACGTGGGATGATCACCGCAGGTCCAGTTACTCTATATGAGCTGACGAACGGAGCCGGCGAAACGCCCGTGAACCAGCCGGTGAATGCGAAGCCGTCATACGGTGTTGCGAGCAACGGATAATCCCCGGCGGGGAGCCACAGCGAAACGTTTTCCCTGAAGCACTGACCTCCAACACACGCCAATCCCGATGCCCCGTTCGAAGGCTTCGGCCCAATGCATCTGCTTTGAGGAATATTCAGCGGCGCGCCCGTGTCGCCGTTCCCGTCAAAAAAGGAGACACGCACGCGGTATTGTACCGTCGCCGAGCCCTTATATTCCTTGACGGCCGGGTCCGCCGTTATAATGGCCGGACTTTCCACCGCGGTGCCGTTGACCGACCATCCTCCCGGTAGGTACCGTGTATTACATCCGGACGAAGCAGGTTCCGCTCCCGGGCCCACGCACTCCGCTACGATTTCCAGCGTATGCTTACTGCCCTTTGGCCACAGGAACGGGGTCGGCGCTGAATACCTAATCCCGTCCACCAAAAACGGCGCGCCCGTAGGATTCACTGAAACAATCGCTAAGCTCTCCTGAGCCAGAACGGAAGGCGCTATCGAGAACAGCAGGCCGACGCCCAACACGACTCGCCGAAATAACAGCGTATCCATTCTTACCTTCCCAGATTAAAGCTGAGTCCGATCATCGGAACGATATCGTTCACCCATCCGCGCACCCTTGCTCCAGGCACGGGCGCGACTACTTGGTTCGGGAACGTCGTGGCATAATTACGCGCCTCAATCCGCAAGGTCAGCAACCGGCTGAGTTCTATTTTTACACCCCCGCCTAAACTGACCAGCGGTGAGATCTGCACCGACCGGATCAACGCAACAAAATTATTGAGCGGCTGAAACGCCGCTTCGCGCCCCGTTCCCCGGTAGATCTTCACCCCAGCGCCTGCGGCGAGAAAGGGCCGCACTTTCGAGGGACGCTTCACTAACGGGAAAATCAGATCGTAGTGCAAGGCGTGCGATTCCGCATCGAATCGCGCTTCTGTGCCGCCCGCGGATACAAATGCGTCATTCTGCCGGTAGGTGTAGCGGATTTCGCCACCAAACCGGCGATTCGTCTCATTGCTGGCGAATACGCTAAATGCCGGACCCGGCTTGAATCCGACAGACGCTTCGCCCCGGGCGTTCGTCGCCGTGCTGTTTTTATAAAAGCCGTAGCCGACGCTTGCCCCGAGGTCCCAACGCTCTTCAGCGAAGGCGGACCCAACGAAGCAGACGAGCGCAAGGCCAATGCTGCGGAGATGGATAGTTGAAATGTTCATGGAATTTTAAGGAACCACTCGGACCGGTACCGTCGTTGCGCCCGCGTTCTGCTCAATCCGAAGCGGAATGTCAAATCCAAGGGGAACCGACCGAAGAACTATAACGTTAACTTGATAGACCCCCACGAGCCCTGGAGCGAGTCCGGAGAAGGCAACGGGCAAAGCAACGCCGCCCAGTGTGATTTTCGGCGTGTCGACAGTCCGGGCCAACGGTTCGAAGGGCGACGGCGTTCCCACCGGAACCTCCGGATCGGTTCGGCCAAGACCGGTCACATAGATGACCAAATCGTCCCCCCGGTGAATCGGATTGGAAACCGTCACCAGCTCGTTGTTGCTCGGCCGAATGATCGTGGGAACTCCTCCGGACCCGGCAGGGCCAGAAATAAACAGCGCGGGCGCGTTCGGCACGATGCGAACTCGATAGATGTCGCTCGAGCCTCCCGGCGTCCTCAGAATCACGCTGGCAACGCCTCCCGCATTCCAGGGAATCTGGGCGGTGAGACGATTCGAGGAAGCAAAAACCACCGGAGTAAGGGTGCCGTTGATGCTCAGGCACGCCTGTCCCAAAGCGTCGGCCAGCGCGGGATCCGCAATGGAATCCGAGGTGGGGCTCAGTTGGGAACCGGTAATCGAAACCAGGGAGCCCGGAGCGATATTTTCCGATCCGTCCGCTGCATTCACAATGCGGTCGATCCGCGGCGGCGCATAGGATGCGTCGTAGTTCCAGGGCAGTACCGTAATTCCCGATGTGGTGAGCGATAGGATGCCTTCCCGGTTGCCCAGCATGGCGAGCGTCCGCGTGAACGCGGTGCCGGTGGCTGGCGCAAGCGGAGACTCCGTCAATCGGGTAGGCAGAATGCCAATTCCTTGCGCCAAATTGATCCGTTCAATCATCCCGGCCTGGTCCGTGCCGCCCGTTCTTGTTGCGAAGGCGAAGCGGTCGATAAACAGAACGCCGGTAGAAGAACTGGCGCCTTGGCGTAGCGTCCCAACGGGCACCAGGGAAGCATTGAAAATCTGATTGCCTACGATGAAGAGATCCTCATTCGATGCGCCGTAAGCGCCCGATAGCGCGTCGAAGTCTTTCCGCGCGTTAAACGAATCCGTGTTGGCATCGTACAGCATCACTTTTCCGCTCGCCATGGCGATAAATAGGGAGGAGCCATCCGGCGAAGACGTGAGTACCGTATTTTCGTCCACCTCGTTCTTGAACACCCCCAGACTCGTGGGCGTAAATGCGGTACGCGTACGCATGTCGATTCGATCGATGGTGTGAGGCCCGCTGGCGGAGCGCACACTGGCGAACATCGCATTGCCAGCCGACGCGATGGATTTTGGATAATGTCCGGAAGGAAACGTGATGGGCTGGGAAGCCTGCAATGTATCCAGATCGAATACGGAAGCGATCTGGGAATTATAATTCCCAACGACCAAGTACCGCTGATCCGGGGAGATCGCCATCTGCGTCGGCGTATTCCCAGTGCGGAACGTAGCGATCTGCCGGATGCTCTTGTCAAACACCAGGACTTCGTTCTTATTCTGACGGAGAACGAAGAAGCGTCCCCGCAGCGGGTCCGCCAAAATGTCGACGAGCTTTCCAGGAATGCTGACGATGGCACCTCGCTGATCCGGTTCGCGATTATTGACGAGCACGCGTAGCCTTGCATTGACGTTAACCGCTTGATCGATCCCATCCTCCAAATCGGCGTCGGGAACATTAATCGCAGCGGGAGCAATTAGATAGATATATCCGGCCGATGTACCTTTCGCAGCGAATACATTGGGATCTATCGTCACCCGAACAAGGGCTGGAGTGATGCCCGAATTGGGAGTAATGGTAATCCCCGGCTGAGACGGCAAAAGCTGGAATGCGGTCTGCCCTCCGCTGGCATCTTCGACTGCCACCTCCATTGTTTGCTGTTGGGGGGCGCAGGTGCTGCCACGGAACACGATGTCTTGCTCGCTGAATCTGACGCGCGGCGCCTTCGCCCGTTGGCCAACGGGAAGGATGGTTACACCGCTAGCGGAAGTGGCGTAGAGGATATTCCGCGACGAGTTCAACACCGATCGGCCAGAAAGATTCTCCCGTAGTCGTAGCCTTTCGAGGACAGTTAAGTTGTCCGCACTGACGATTTGGAGCACGGGTGTGGCGTTCCCGCCGCTTGAAGGTGTGATGACTTTTCCGGTGGAATCCGTGC
>JBKJLJ010000534.1:0-10047 GCA_046597015.1 Bryobacteraceae bacterium | reverse complement strand
CCCTCCCTATGTTTGAGAGGGTCGCGCACCGCGTGATGTCCAGCGACGTTCGCTACCGCTTTCGTTCCGGGCGACGACCCGATTGCTGTTCGACTTCAGCCCGGAACGGTGTTCGCTTTCAGACCGGAATCGTGTTCGACTTGGACCGGCATCCCCATGTCAGGAAGGGCGGCCTGCAGATGGCTCGGGGGAGAGGCCACTTACCGCTACTGCAGAAAACATTCCAACTACTATATGCTTTGGGGCCCCTTTCTGACGATCCCGTCTGCAGGGAGGTTGCGGGAAAGCCTAATTCAGAGTATCGGAATCACTCTTCCCGCCTGACGTCAGCTACCGACGGCTCCGGCGCTTAACCGGACAGGACTTGAACCTGTGAGCAGAACGCGTGTTTCAGGACGCACCCAACTCTCAGTCGATTACTCTTACCGATACTTGGGTGCTCTGTCCGCCCTGCGTAACTAGCAACGGGAGTTCCATTCCGAGCGGAACTGTCCGAGGAACTCGAGCATTGATCTGAAACACGCCAACCTGGCCCGGAGCGAGCCCTGCAAATTGAACAGAAAGTTCTTGGCCCCCGATCTGAACCGACGGGACCACTACCGCTACCGGGGTTGGAACTGAACCCGCCGCAACTCCAGCCTCGATGGCCGGCACAGTATTGCCAAGCCCAGTCAAATAAATTGTGATCGTATCTTCCCGATGGATGGGATTGGATAACGTCACCACTTCCTGATTGCGCGCTCGAACAATCGTCGGAACACCAGTCTCAAAACCAGCTACACCGGTCCGGAAAATACTCGGCGCGGTGGGCTGCATGGTAAGGTTAAAGTTATCACTTATACCGCCCGGCGTTCGTAGAATCATCGTTACATTCCCTTCTATCTGGTAAGGTAGCTGGGCATTGATCTGGGTCTGCGAAACAAGAATCATTGGAATCGGCAGACCATTAACAGTCAGGCAGCTTTCTCCTAGAGCCGTAGGAAGGGGGATCACGCTACTCACCTGATTCACTGGACTCAAGCTAGAGCCGAATATCGAAACCAAACTGCCAGGCGCAACCATTGCAGTCTGGTCGGCAGCGTTTACAAGTCTGTCGATCCGGGGAACCGAAACAGCCACGTCATAAGCCCACGGCAGAACGGTGACGCCGCTGACAGAAAGGTTCGCAATCGCACTCCGATTATACAGCGGGGCTAACGTCCGCGTAAACACAACTCCTATATCCCCCAATAGTGGAGCCTCGACCATTCGGGTGGAGCGCAGTTCAGAGGTTGAGCTTCCCAAATTGAGGCGCTGGATTATCCCCGGACTCGTAAGCGAAGTCGCAGTTGTGCGAATGCCGGTCTGATCGACAAACGCGAAACCGGAGCTCGTTGCACTTGACGCATCGAAGGATCGAACCGGAACAAGGGAAGAATTAAAGAGTCGATTACCAATAACATACTGATCGAAGTTAGATGCGGCATAGGCACCAGACACCCCACCAGCGTCTTTCCTCCCAATAGTAAATGTATCGACGTTGGCGTTGTACAGCAGCAAATTCCCATCAGCCTGGGCGGCCATGATCGACGAGCCGTTAGCCCCGGCAACAAGCACCGTATTGATATTAATCTTGTTTTCGAAGATCCCAAGTGACGGCAATTCTACGGCGCTACGGGTTATCATGTCGACCCGATCAATGGTGTGGGACGGACCCGCAACACGACTCGCCACCAGAATCGCACGCGCCGACGCTGCAATCGATCGCGGATAGTGCCCACTTGGCATTCGAATCGGAGCTTCGGCTTGCAGGGTTTCAAGGTCGAACACGCTAATGGTTTGTGAATTGTCATGACCAACCAAAAGTTGACGACGATCAAACGTAACGGCCAACTGTGTGGGCGTATTACTAGTCTTTAGAGATGCTATTTGACTATGCGACTGCCCGTCGAACACCAACACCTGATTCCGGTCTTGGCGGAGGACGAAGTAACGATCACGCACCGGATCAGGAAGAATGTCGACAAGCTTTCCAGGAACATTTACGCTCAATCCTCGCTGGTCTGGTTCTTTATTATTTATCAGAATTCTTACCGGAACAGGTATATTAACAGCGTCAGGGGCGCGCACCGTTAACGACCCAACGGTCGTTCCCTTTAGATTCTGGAACGTCGTGGGGTCTAGACGAAGTGTAATTGTCGCGGGAGTTGTCCCTGACGAAGGGCTTACGGTGACGCCGGCCATCGTAGTTGCGACTGTAAACGGAACCCGAGCGCCGCCAACATCCGAGAGGACAACTTGTCGAGTGGCTGCCTGGCGCTCACAGAATGAACTCTGAAAGACGACATCTTCGACAGAAAACCCAATCCTCGGATGGGCATCCAAGGAGCCAATTGGAAAGATCGTTACGCCGCTTTCTGAAATGGAGTACATGGCTCGCCCGTCGCTACTGATGAGGCTTCGACCCGTGAGATTTTCCGGCAGTTGGATCCGCTCCAAAACGGCTAGGTTCTCAATGTCGAGTACCTGCAACAGAGGCGAATCTTGGACGGGTGAGGCAATGCTACCGCTAGTCGTGCTTCCAGTCGACTGTGCTGTTTTGGTCATCTGAGCGAAAATCAAGCCACGACTTGAGTCCATGACGTGGCTGCCGATATTGAGGATGCCTGATGGATCCGGAAACTGAGCGACCAGGTTCCCCTGCTGATCGTGTAAGGCCCAGCCGGCAAGGTAGCTGGATCCGTTCCGATTTACACTCACGACACGAGGACCCAGGGGTGGTGAGGAAATACCAGTCAAGGCGCGTAACCTGCGCGTCGTAACGTCAAAACTGAACTCAATCGTCTGTCCGTCAGAGGCACCCCCCGCCGCAATTCCGTAGATCTTCAACCCGTCGCCGGAAGTCGCCATCGAACTAGCAACGATATTGGCCGGAAGGTTACCGACGGTCGTTGGTAATGTCTTTGTGGAAACGCCTTGGATTGTGTCGAGGGTTTGAGTTATACCGCTTACAGGATCAAGCAATATGAACTCGGTCGTGGTCACGATAAGAGCCTTATTGTCACCGCCAAAGGCAACGCCGAGAGGGGGTTGGCCCATCGAAAACGTCTGTCGTGTGTTTGATACCAAGTCCAGGATCGAGAGCGAATTCTGACTGGTACCAGCGGCCTGGAAATTGCCGTAGTGACACACGACAAGGTAACGACCGTCGGCCGAGAGCGCAAGCGAGCTCGGAAAAGGAGCAACGTTGATAGACGTCTGGACAGAGTTTGTCGCCAGGGAGACAACATCTACGCGGTTCGCTGTAAAGTTCGCGACATAGAGAACTCGCCTTGCCTCGTCAAGAGCCAAGTCCGACGCTTGGCCGCCGACCGCAACAATGCGGCCGAATGATGCAGCCTGAGCAGCAGTACAAATACTTAGTGCCAGCAGCATCGCGCTTACTGAACACACTCGACGAACGAATTTTCCCGGCATAGTTAACTCCATCGATATAAACATTCTTCTTCTGACGCCCAGTCTTTCTCTTGGCCGGGAGATCCGACCGAAGGTGCCTATCGAGTAGGCAACTGAACAACTTTATTTGCAACTAGTTGACCACTGCTATTGACAATGGACCGATTCTTTCGCCTCGAGGTTCCGCCCTGGCAATCGAATCCAATTGAATATCTGTTACTCTTCTGTCTTACGGCGCCGTAATACTATCAGTCCAATAAAGACCGCCGCGAGAGCCGCGCAAACAATTCTAACCATTGATTCATCCATTTTTTTCTCCTTTTTTCCTACGACCGGTCCCGATAGTGGTTCGGGCCGGGCACATCAACTTTCCGCCACCTAGATACTGTTCATCATCGGCAGCAATTCCCGCATGATCTTGAATGCCATTGGTCCGACGGTTACGACGAACAATGACGGCAAGATGCAGAAAAAGATTGGAAATATCAGTTTGACCCCGAGCTTAGCAGCCTTCTCCTCTGCGATCTGGCGGGCTTGAACCCGCATATAGTCAGCATGCGCCCTAAGGCTCTGCGCAATACCCGTTCCAAATCGATCGGCCTGGATTAGAACGGCGGCGAGCTTTTTCAAGTCTTCTACCGACGTTCTCTCCGCTAAATTTCGTAGGGCCTCGACACGGCGCTTTCCCGCCTTTAGCTCTAGATTTACCATCGTGAACTCTTCAGCGATCTCACGATGAGCGTGCTCTAGTTCCTTTGCAACTTGCATGATCGCTTGATCAAGACCTAAGCCGCTTTCGACACAAACAACCAACAGGTCAAGCCCGTTGGCCAGACCCCGCTGAATTTCCTTCTGGCGCCGCTGGGATTTGATTTTTATGTACTCATTTGGCCCGAAAAATCCGGCAGCAGCGGAGGCGAGAATCGCCAAAATCTTATTCGAAGAATCAGACTCAGAATTGGCAACCAGCAGCCCCATGACGACCGGCATCGCAACCCCGAAAAAAACCTTGCAGCCATACAAGATCCGGAGAGCATTTTCGCCTTTGATTCCAGCGCGAATGAGACGCCGCCGCGTGACTGAGACGTCCTTCGGCGAAGTCGGAAGGACTGTTCCGAGTCTTTTGATCAGATCGTGGAACACTAGGCTCGGATGGGTAGGAACTCGATCCGGAACATGAACCCCGGCGTTCGTGACTCGCTCGATTGCTTCTTTCGGGCGGACCCACATCCGCATTCCTACCAAAGAGATAGCCAGAGCTACGGCGAAAAACACGACGAAGGTAATTAGGAATGCCATGGTCTAGACCTCGATGTCCACAATCTTTTGGATGAAGAAATACCCGAGCATCTGCAATGCCACCGCCGCAACCATCATGATATTCCCCATCTCATCATTGACGAAAAACCTGACATAGTCTGGATTTGTCCAGAATGTCAAGACGGCAACCCCTATCGGTATACTACTCAGTGCAATCCCCGTCATCCTCCCATGAGCACTGATCGCCTTGATTCGTCCCCGAAGCTTGAATCGTTCGCGAATAATATAGGCTAATTTGTCTAAGATTTCGGCTAGATTACCACCGGTCCTTTTTTGCAGCATTACGGCGGAGACGAAGAACTGTACGTCGAGAAGCGGAATTCGATGGCCTAACTTTTCGAGTGCCAACTCAAGGGGCATCCCCAGATTGTGTTCCTCGAAAGTACGACGGAACTCACCTGCGAGAGGCTCTTGAAACTCTCGATGGATCATCTCAAGAGAGACAGAAAAACCATGACCAGCCCTCATCGACCGAGCAACAAACTCCAGACTTTCGGGAAACTGCTCCTCAAACTTGGCGATGCGGGCAGATCGTTTTCGCGCAACATGAACAATCGGTAAAAGCATAAAGCCGATCGCCGGAAGGAAGGCGAGGTGAACCAGTTGAGGCGGCAGATAGAACCAGGCAACGGCAAACGCAACTAGAAAGCAACCCAGGCAAGCATGCACGAGCCGGGCGACACTCCATTTGAGGCCGGCCTGTTCGAGCATTGTCTGAAGCCGGTCCTGCAATTCCAACTTCTGGAGGAGCCGGAGGGCTACCCTTCCGGTTTTGACGTCTTCTTTGGATATAAGATCAAGCTTCTTTGTTGGGGCCTTTGCTACTTTGATGGGGGTTCCCTGCAGACGGCTGCGCACCCGACCAAGGTCACTGTTTCGGAAATAGCGATTCACGAGCCACCAAGCGCCCATCGCCACGGCCCAAACAAAAACGAGAATGAAGAAGAAGGTGAACATGAATAGTACTCACGGGCTGCAAAATCTAAGATCAAACTATGCGGCTACGGAACCTCTAGTACTTCATCGAACAAATCGGTCCGCAACTTGATACCGGCAGCAAGTAATTTTTCGTAGAACTTCGGCCGGATGCCCGTGGCGGCGAAACGACCGAGCACTTCGTTGTTGGGACCGAGGCCCCGCTTTTCGAAAACAAAGATATCTTGCAGCGTGACGACGTCGCCTTCCATTCCAGTCACTTCCGTAATACTCGTCACCCTGCGGGTCCCATCAGAGAGTCGCGCAGCTTGCACGAAGATGTGGACGGCGCTGGCAATCTGTTGACGAATGGAGATCAGCTGCATGTTTGCATTCGCCAGTGAGACCATCACCTCGAGTCGAGCAACGGCATCGCGAGGGGTATTCGCGTGCACGGTTGTGAGCGAGCCATCATGGCCCGTGTTCATGGCTTGCAACATATCGAGCGCCTCTCCACCGCGGACCTCCCCGACGACGATTCTGTCGGGCCGCATACGTAGTGAGTTGATCAGGAGTTCCCTCTGGCGGATGGCCCCGTTTCCTTCTAGATTTGCGGGTCGCGTTTCGAGCCGAGCGACATGAGGTTGCTTTAGTTGTAGTTCCGCAGCATCTTCAATCGTTACAATCCGCTCCTTAGGAGCGATGAAGGCCGAAAGCGCGTTAAGAAGAGTCGTCTTTCCAGCGCCGGTGCCGCCAGCGATGATGATATTCATGTGGGCCTTGACCGCAGCCTCGAGCAATTCCATCATTCCTTGAGTCAGGGCTTTTTTCGAAACAAGATCGGCCGGCATCAGCTTGTCTTGAGAGAACCGCCGAATAGACATCAATGGCCCATCGAGCGCCAACGGGGGGATGATCGCATTAACACGGGAACCGTCCGCGAGTCGAGCGTCAACCATGGGATTAGATTCGTCGACTCGTCTGCCTACTTGAGAAACGATCTTGTCAATGATCCGCAACAAATGCTGATCGTCACGAAACGTAACGTTGGTGAGTTCGAGTAACCCACGGCGCTCAACATAAACTTGTTTGCTACCGTTGACCAGGATATCCGAGATTGTCGGATCTGCCAGTAGTGGCTCAAGCGGCCCGAGGCCAAAGACTTCATCGAGTACTTCATCACAGATTTGTTGCTTTTCGACCGAGCTCAGCAGCGTTGGCTCTCCATCAATTAGGGTGATCAGTGCCTGACGCACCTCGCCTCTAACTCGCTGGTTGTCGATTGTTGCGAGAGCTTCTAAGTTGATTTTGTCAAGAAGTTTACGATGAAGGGTAAACTTCAACTCTTGGTATTCAGGCTTCGGGCCGGACCTTTTTTGAGTCGAGTTCTTCATCAAGCGTTGCTCCCAACTCAATTGCTGGGCTGTTTTAGGTTCGATATTGGAAATGGCCATTTAGGTATCTATCAACGCGAATTGAAATTAGACTTGACGGGTGGCTTAAATTTGCGAGAGTGCTGGGCTACTGCCAAAGAGGGCAGACGTCTTCTTTTTTTCCGATGTCGTTAGGCCGGCGATTTTTCCGGCCAAAACCTCGAGAGCCCTTACGAGTTCACTGTCTCCGGAGAGCGGTTCTCCTCGAGTCACCACACGGTGAAGCGAAAAGTAGTCATTCGGAAGCGTCGTGTGGACGCCAGCATTAAACATCTTCCCTAGGTCGTTACCGTCAAGCCCGTCCTTTCGATTTAACCGGTTCACAATCACCCGCAACTTTTCTCGGTCGAAGCCTAGTTGCTGGAGCATTTGCAGTGCTTTCCGAGTTAGATGCAAGCTAGGGAGCTCGGCGGTAGTCACAAGGAAACCAGAGTCAGACTGGGCTAAAGAAATTAGACTGGATTTATCAAAGACCGTCGGAAGGTCAAGAATAATGAAATCGTATAGAGTCCTGACCAAGTCCATCACAGACTCTAGACGGGCAACATCGACCGGTGCTAAGTGAGGTTCGTCGGGACTGGCGAGCACATCGACGCCGTCGACGTCGGTGACCATCGCTGCGAACGATACGGGATCGATTTGCGGCATGACCTCCATCGCGTCCAAAAGCGATTGGGCATGTTGGACCTTAAGGTAGAACCCAATCGTTCCTCCCATGAGATCGAAATCTGCAAGTAAAACCCTTTTCCCGGTCAATCGCCGAAGCGCGAAAGCGACTTGAGCGGCGATTGTTGAGGCACCCGATCCGGGTTTAGTGCAGGCGAAGGATATGACAGTCCCAGCGCTTCGAATGGCCGGAGGTTCCAGATGGCTGAGCCTTGAAATGCGTCCAGCCGCTTCCCGTTGTGATTCCAGGTCAAATGGAGCAAACAGTAACTCGGTCGCCCCTGCCCGCAACACCTTTACTATGGCATCCCCATCCTGTTGAAGATGGAGACCAATTGAATGGACTTGCGGACGATATTCGGAGAGAAACTGGAGAGTCGCACATGCTGCTTCTAAATCGGTCATCACATCGACAAGAACGACATGAGGAGCCATTTGCCTAAGGCGCAGGTCGAGAGCCTGTTCTGACGGGTAGGAGCGAAGATCGGCTATGATTTGGAATGTCTTTGCAGACGACAACGTTCTGCTAAATCGCTCCGCAAGGTCGCGGTTTGGCGAAATGAGAACGGCCGTTAGTGTGGTGTCTTTGAGACTCATTGCAGTTTACTTTTGCTTTAGGAGGGAAGCGGCGGACGATCTACCCTAAAGTAGTTTGAGCTGAAATGCCTAGGTGGTCTTTCCCCGAGATCCGAGAAGAATGTTCCGAAGGCCGCGCCCTTGCTTTTTGTCTGTAGTTACCTGCTTGGTCGGAGTTTTTGACCCCGAGTCATGTTTATTGGATGACTCGTTGATCGTCGGTAGAAACTCACGGGGAAAGTCGATCGATGGCTTGGGGTCAGTGATCGAGAAGGGAGTGCTGATTTCCGGAGTGACGAGGACAATCAATTCCGTTCTCGACTTGTTCTCCGATCTGCTCTTGAACAGGGTGCCGAGAAGTGGGATAGCGCTCAAGCCCGGAATCCGAGACGCACTGTCGTTAAGCCGATCGTCCATGAGGCCACCGATTACAAAACTCTGGCCGAGACCAAGCTCGATGTTCGTCTCAATGCGGCGAGTAGCGAGAGCTGGAATATTAAATCCTGATATCGACACTCCGTTTGCGACATCGATGGTATTGACCTCTGGTTTGACGTACATTTTGATCGTGTTGTTCTCGGTCAACTGCGGCTTGAAATTGAGTCGGATTCCGAACTCACGAAATTGGATGGTGACAGCACCGGCATTACCACCCCCCTGCAGAACGGGGACAGGGAATTCTCCTCCAACAAGAAACGTAGCGGCCTGGCCGTTCTCCGTGGTTAGATTTGGTTCGGCAAGAATTTGCAATAATCCCCTACCTTGTAAGGCCTTTACGAAGGCCCCGATATTCAGATCCGGGCGAAACGCAAAAATGTTAAGTGCATCCGAGATTGTGAAGCGAGAACTTTGGGCCGCCGCGGAAGGGCCGCCACCAATCGTAGTCGAGGTGGGCGCTGGGTTTCCGCCGGGGTCGATCCGTCCGATAGTATTGCCAGCACCAGTAGAAAGGAGATTAACTCCAAAGCTTTCGGCAACATTGCGATTCAGTTCCGCGAATTTCACTCGAAGGAGAATTTGTTTTTCGATCTTCGGTGTAGCGAGCTTCATATTGTTAACGACTGACTTCGCCATGGGGGTGGCAATGGCCAACGCTCGGTCGATCACCGGTTGAGAGGAGACGGTCCCGTTCAAAGTCACGGTGTCGCGGGCCGATTGCAGCTGGATGTCTTCGGTTGGGAAGGTTGCTTTTAGAATTCGGCGGATCGGCTCGAGATTGTGTTCAACGGTAATGTTGTAAAACTCTCTCTGACCGGCTTTGGACCAAACAATCAGAGTTGCATTACCATGAGATTTTGCATGGAGCAAAATCTCACGATTAGTAACAGCAACGTAGTCAACTGTTTCGGGATTACTCGTAGAGATACGGCCGATGTCGGCGGGATAGTCGACCACAACGCTGCGACCGACTATCATTTTGAGCTCTTGCATGGTTTGGGCTTCGAGCTGAGTGCTGCCGAGGCTGGCACCGAGAAGCATCGCCCCGGCGAGCACTCCTAGAGCGGAAATCGATCGACTTTTATTGGGAACAGTCATGGTAAATTCCTTTTCTTCGTTCGCGATGATCCACATTGCTCTAGCGGCCTTGACTAGTTCTTGCGCGGACTAACGGTTTCAACTGTACGGACAGTCCCGCGAAAGCTGATGATTTCATCTGGCGGGACCGGAGGAGGAGGAGGTGCCACGGGGGGGGGGGCCGGGG
>JBKJLJ010000299.1:0-3823 GCA_046597015.1 Bryobacteraceae bacterium | reverse complement strand
GCCGGATACGCACGAGAGCTGTGCGCGGCGGAACAACACGGTGTCGCCGGCGCAGTCGCTCGAGTTGATGAACAGCGCGATGGTGAACGACTGGTCGCGGAGTTTCGCCGAGCGGTTGCACAACGATGAGGGCGTGAGCCGGGACGCGCTGTTTGATCGGGCTTGGAAGCTGGCGTATAGCCGGACTCCACGGGCGGATGAGCGGACGGCCGCAGCCGATTTTCTGGCCGCGCAGACGAAGATTACGGGCGATGAAAAGACCGCTTTCGTTGACCTGTGCCACATGCTTTTGAGCAGTAACGAATTCCTTTACCTGAACTAACATGCATCGCAAGCTTGCCCACAATTGGTCGGTACAATCGCGCCGGGACTTTTTTTCGGAGGCCGGGAGCGGATTGGCCGGGATGGCTTTGTCCGCGATGGTCGCGGAGGGGGCGAAACCAAATTCAGATCCCCTGGCACCGAAGAAGGGCCACTTAATTCCGAAGGCTAAGAACGTGATTTGGCTGTTTATGGAAGGCGGGCCGAGCCATATTGACCTGTTCGACCCGAAGCCGAAGTTGGCCGAGATGGATGGGCAGAAGATGCCTACGAGCTTTGGCAAGATTATCACGGCGATGGGCACGGGCAGCAATACGATCATGGCTTCGCCGCGGAAATGGAAGCAGCACGGGCAGGGGGGGACGTGGGTTTCCGATTGGTATCCGGAGATTGCGAAGCACGTCGACGACATGGCGGTGGTGCGGAGTTGCTGGGCGAACGGGTTGAACCATGTGGGTTCGGTTTGCCAGATGAACACGGGCGATATTCTGGCGGGGCGACCCTCGTTGGGCGCCTGGGTGACCTACGGGTTGGGTTCGGCGAACAAGAATTTGCCGACGTTTGTGGTGTTGCTGGATGATCGGGAAGTGGTGGGCGGACCGAAGAATTGGAGTAGCGGGTTTTTGGCGGCGACCTATCAGGGGACGCAGTTCCGGCAGGGCGATACGCCGATTCTGAATCTGGGCCGGCCGAAGGATGTGACGACCGAGCGGCAACTGAATCAGCTTTCGTTCTTGAAGAAACTGAACGAAGGGTTCGGGGCGGATAAGGCGGAGGACACGGATCTGGAGGCGCGGATCCGGTCGTTTGAGTTGGCGTACGAGATGCAGTCGGCCGGGGCCGAGGCGGTGGATCTGCGGCAGGAGACGGCGGCGACGAAGGCGCTGTACGGGATGGATGACGAAGGCACGCGGCAGTTTGGTCAGAACTGTTTGCAGGCGCGGCGGTTGGTGGAGCGTGGCGTACGGTTTGTGGAGTTGTATTGCGGGTCGGGATCGGGGTGGGACGCGCATTCGAACATTGAAGGCAACCACGGGAAGTGGTGCCGGGTGTCGGATAAGCCGATTGCTGGTTTGCTGACGGATTTGAAGCAGCGGGGATTGCTCGAAGATACGCTGGTGGTTTGGGGCGGTGAGTTCGGCCGGACGCCGTTCAATGAGAAAGGCAACGGGCGGGACCATAACCCGTGGGGCTTCTCGATGTGGTTCGCCGGCGGCGGGGTGAAGGGCGGGCAGACGATTGGTACTACCGATGAGTTGGGCTTTCGAGCGGTGGAAGATCCTTTCCACGTGCACGACATTCACGCGGCGATTCTGCAGAGCTTGGGGCTGGACCATTTGCAACTGACCTACCAGCACAACGGGCGGGCGGAGCGGCCGACGATTGTGGGCGGGACGGACGCGTTGGCGAAAAAGCTGTTCGGCTAAGCGGGACGCGAGGTGCTATACAGCACTTCGACTGCGCGTTGAACGTATTGCTCGTCGGAGAGCGACTCGACGGCGTGCGCGGGGAATTCGACGAGGGCGCGGAGCCGGAGGGCGAGGGCGGCGAAGACTTCGAGGCGGGCATCCGGGTTGAGCTCTTCGCGGCGGAGTACGGCGTCGAGAGCGAGGGCGGCGAGTTCAGGGCCTGTTCGTTGCCGGAGACGAGCGGCGAGGGCGGGGTGTTCGCGGAGGGAGTTGAACTTGGCGCGGGTGAGTCGGCTCCAATCGGCGCGGAGGGATTGCTGCGTGCGGACGACAACGGTGCCGGCGGCGAGATCGCCGAGGCGTTGGCGATGGCGGGTTAACCAGCAGGCGATGGCTCCGGCGAGATAGAAGACGGGGATGGAGTCGACGGGGCGGAGGAGATTGCGGACGACGATTTGGGTGGCGGTGGCGGGTCGGGCGTGGCGGTCCATGACGCGGAGGCCGAGGAGACGCTTGCCGAGGGTCTGGCCGTTCCACCAGATTTCGAGGACCATGCCGTAGGCGGTGGAGAGGAAGAAATAGACGAGGGTGATGATACCGCCGATGGCGTCCGGGGCGGCGGCTTCGAAGGCTTTGAGGGTCGAAAAGACGAGGGAGCCGAGGGCGAGGATAGCGAGGAGATCGACGACCAGGGCGACTAGGCGGGCGCCGGCACCGGCCAGGGGGATGGAGAAGGGGACGCCTTCGGGGGTGTAGATTTCGAGCCCTTCAGCTTTCATTTCGGCCTGCTACTTGGAGAAAGGCGAGGAAGGCGCCGAGTTCGCCGACGCCAAAGGCGATTTTGACCGCATACGGAACTACTGGTTCGTGATACTGCGAGAAGAAGGCTTCGACGATGCCGGCCCAGAGGAGCATGACGGCGACGCCGCCCATGATGGCGAGCGCATCGGGGGAGACTTCGCGGAGGCGTTGGGAGAGGGGCGAGCGGCGGCCGCGGGGGAGGAGGGCACCGGTGAGCAGGAACGCGGCTTGGCCGGCGAGGATGATGGCGGGGAGTTCGATGACACCGTGGGGGAGGAGCCAGCCGAGGAGGAAGATGGTTTGGCCGTCCTTGATGTAGTCCATGGCGACGGCGCCGAGGTAGACGCCGTTCGAGAAGAGGAGGACGGTGGGACCGACGCCGTAGGTCATGCCGAGGGCAAAGGTGAAGATGGCGACGCGGGTGTTGTTTTGGATGAGATGGGCGGAGAAACGGCCGGTTTGTTCGGAGACGTGCTTGCTACGTTCGACGGTTTCGCGTTTGACGCGTTCGCTGGGTTTGGCTTCGAGGCCGGCGAAGGGGAAGAGGGTGGCGCGGTCTTCAAAGAGCAGGACGAGGAGGATGGCTCCGAGGGCGGCACCGCCCCAGAAGAGGGCCATCGAGAGGGCGAGGGCGCCGGAGTGGCGGCGGACGGCGCGGGGGAAGCGTTGGAGGAGCCAGGCGAGGGGCGAGAAGCGGTGCTGGTCCGTGACGCCGTGGATGGCGGTGTAGGCGCGGCTGACGAGGCTTTCGAGATAGTTGCGGAGACGGGCTTCCGAGTGCAGGGCGCGGACGCGGAGGAGGTCCGAAGAGGCTCGTTGGTAGAGGGCGTGGAGGCGTTCGAGGTCGGGGACGCCGACGGTGGAGTAGGGGTGTTTTTCGAGATGGGTGAGTTGCTGGTCGAGGGCTTGCCAGAGGGGTTCGCCGTCGCGGACGAAGCGGTCGAGATCGAGGATCATACGAGTTGCCTCTGGCGGATTTCTTCGTACATGGTGAGGGCGCGGAGGCCCATTTCGCGGGGCTCTTCGAAGGCGAGGCGGATGCCTTGATGGCCGAGGTCGAGTTGGAGTTGACGGAGGCCGCGCCAGATGAGATGGCCGCCCAAAGCGCTATATATCGCTTCGTCGTCGGGGACTTCGGGGCCGCTGAAGAGAGGAGCGGAGCTTGGTGGGCGGGCGGCGACGACGGCGACGAGATGGCGTTGGGCGAGGAGGCGGGCGGCGCGGGCGAAGGGTTCGGCGGAGGCGCGGTCGTCGAGGGCGGTGAAGATGATGACGAGGGCGCGGCGAGGGAG
>JBKJLJ010000274.1:0-7187 GCA_046597015.1 Bryobacteraceae bacterium | reverse complement strand
GAACCCATGGCTGCCTCGGTGATTGTGACTTCCTACAATTCGCCAGATACGCTGCGCGAATGTCTGAGGGCCCTTTCTCAGCAGGAGTGCGGGCAGATCGTCGTGGCGGACAGCTCTCAGGAGGATCCTGCCCCTACCTTAAGCGAGGAGTTCCCGCTCGTCGAGTTTCAGCGATTTCCGGCGGGAACGGCCGTACCGGTCATGCGCTGGGCGGCTCTGCAACGGTGCCGGTACGACATTGTCCTTGCAGTCGAAGCGCGCTGCGTCCCGGAGCCAGGATGGGCGAAGGCGCTTGAAGACGCGCATCTCCGTTTCCCGGAGGTGCCTGCGATCGGAGGATCCGTTGCGGTGGGAGGAACTCCTTCCCCGTTCGATTTGGGCCTGTTTTTCTGCGAATACGGGCGCTTCGCTCCGCCGCTTCCCGAGGCGGAGGCGTGGGATATCTCGGGCGCAAACCTGTCGTATAAGAAGAAGATGCTGGAGCGCGAATCCGATCTTCTCCGCTCTGGGGCTTGGGAGACGCTGCTCCATCTCCGGTGGACGAGCCAGGGTTTGCAGCTGATGACCGTTCCGGCACCGGTTGCCTTTCACAATTCGATGCGGCCGCTGGTCGCGTTGCAGCAGCGATTTCACTATGGCCGCGGGTATGCGGGAAGCCGGGCCCGCAGATGGGCTTATCTTCCAATTGCGCCTCTGCTTCCCTTTGTCCTGACCTGGCGCATTTATCGAGCCGCGGCGAGGAGTGACTATCGTTCCTTTGTACCCGCCGCCGCGCTTTGGATTATTGCGTTGACGATGGCTTGGAGTTGCGGAGAAGTGGTTGGTTACTTGGCCGGCCCGGGCCGGGCGAGCAATTATTAGGGCGAGATGAGAATCGGAATCGATGGCGGCTGTTGGAATGTTAAACGTGGCTATGGGCGCTTTTTGCGTGAACTTCTTTATGCGGTCGCGGATTTGGGGAGCGATCACGAATTCTACGTTTTCCTCGATGAGGCAGGTTTCCAGGAGTTTTCGCTCGGTGCCCCGTTCCATGCCATCCGCGTAGCAGCAAGCGATACGGTTTCTGGCGCCGGCGCGGCGTCGCAACGATCTATTGGCAACTTGCTGGCCATGAGTCTGGCGGTGCGCAGGCAGAAGGTGGACGTCTTCTTCTTTCCGAGTGTCTACTCGTGGTTCCCCTTGCTGGAGAGGACACCGGTGTTGTTGGGGATCCACGACACCATCGCCGACAAGAATCCTGCTTTCTCGTTCGAAACGACTTGGCAGGCGAGGATGTGGAAGTGGAAGTGCCAATTGGCGGTGCGTCAGGCGACACAGGTGCTGACCGTTTCCAGCTATTCCAAGCGGTGTATCGAGGCCCAATACGGTCTGCCGTCTTCTCGTATCCATTGGGTTCACGAGGCGGCTTCGAAGGTATTTCGGCAGATTTCGGTCGCGGCGGCTGGGAGCCGATTCGTGCTCTACGTGGGGGGGATCAGCCCGAATAAGAACCTGGAGGGCTTGATCCGGGCGTATTCCCAATTAAAGGCCCGCGCGGGTGGGCTGAGACTGGTGTTGGTGGGGGATTATCAGAGCGATAGTTTCCTGAGCGATTATGAACGGCTACGGGAGTTAGCCGTAAGCTTGGGTCTCGGGGATGAGGTGCAGTTTGCCGGCTTCGTTCCGGATGATGCGTTGAACCAGCTTTATAACCAAGCCGCGGTGTTTGCCATGCCCAGCTTCGATGAGGGCTTTGGGTTGCCGGCCCTGGAGGCGATGGCCTGCGGAGCGCCGGTCGTCGTGAGCGCGGGAAACTCGCTCGAAGAAATTGTTGGCGGCGCGGGGCCTTGCGTTGATCCACTTGACGTGGGGGCGCTCGCGCAGGCGATGGATCGAATCCTGCTGGACGAAGAGTTCGCACGGCAATGCCGCTCCGAATCGCTGAAGCGGGCGGGAGAGTTTTCCTGGGAACGGTGCGCGCGCTCGGTGGTTGGACTGATCGAGGGCCTGGCGTGAAGATCGCCGTCGTGTTGCCTGTTCGCCGCGCGGAGCGGACACTGCGGGCTACGGTGGCTTCGTTGCTGCGTCAACTTGGCTCGCTGGATGTGGAAGTGATTGTGACGGCGTGCGAGCTCGACCCCTGTGTCGCGATCGTGCGCGATCTCGGATCGCATCCTTCGCTGCGAGTGGTGATCACCCCCGGATTGCGATCGATCCCCCAACTTCGCCGCGACGCTGTGGCGGCGACCGAGGCGGAGTTTGTCGTCATCACCGAAGACCATTGCACGTTTCCGCCGGGATGGCTGAGCCGTTTGGTGGCCGAGGCGGAAGGCGGTGTGATCGCAGGCGCGGGAGTCTTGAACGGTCGAAATTCCTGGGTGGGATGGGCCCAATATTTCACCCGCTACTCTAGCTTTCTGCCGCCGTTGCCTGCCGGTCCCGTCAGTCACCTGCCGGGCACAAATGCCTGCTATCCCCGCGCGGTGTTCAACCGCCATGGGCACTTGATCGCAGATGGCTTTTGGGAAGCGGAGTTCAACGCGGAAGCGCACAAGACCGCGCCACTGGTCACGGTAGCGGATTGCGAGATTACCCAACACCAGTATCGCGGGATCTTCGAATTTGTTACGCTCCGTTTTCGTCATGGACGTTGCTACGGGGCGCGCAGGGCAGACCGGCATTGGGGCCGGGTTCCCCTGATTCCTGCGATCTTATGTTGGCGAGCCGCGCGGGCCGTGTTTGGGAAGAAACGGCACGGTTGGCGTTTGCTGGCGGTCAGCCCGCTCGTGTTGCTCTACTTTTGTGCGTGGGCGGCCGGCGAAGCGGTTGGATATGCTTTCGGAGCAGGCAATGCCTGTTCGAATACGGATTGACCGATGGAATTCGTTTGTCCAGTGTGCAAAGGTGAACTTGATCGGGGAGATGCCACGCGATACCAATGTGATCCCTGCAACCGAACTTATCCTATCGTCTGTAACATACCCGACTTTCGGGTCGCTCCCGACCCGTACATCAGCATCGAGGCGGATCGCGAGAAGGGAAGGCATCTTGCAGAGGCGGCTTGCACCCGCTCGTTTCGGCAGATGTTGGAATACTACTACTCGATTACTCCTGAGGACCCCGAGGATCTTGCCGTGGGCTGGACCGCTCATGCGATAGCGGGACCCGCGATCGCTACGGGCATTCTTGGCGGGCGCGGCGGCAAGGCCTTGCTCGACGTGGGGTGTGCGACTGGCGGCATGCTAACGGCCGCCTCCGCGGGGTTCTCGAAGGTGGTGGGAGTTGACGTCGCGTTTCGCTGGCTGGTGGTGGCCCAGACGCAACTGCGGGAGGCTGGGGTGGAGGCGACGCTGGTCTGCGCCAACGCGGAGGCTTTGCCGTTTCGTGATGGGAGCTTTGACTGGATTACTTGTGTTGACGTGGCCGAGCATTTGCGCGATCTCGCCGCGGCTGCCTTTGAGTTTCATCGTGTGGCGCCGCAGCTTCTCTGTGTTACTAACAATCGCTACGCGCCGCTGCCGGATCCTCAAGTGGGCCTGTTCGGAGTTGGTTATTTGCTGCGGAAGTGGCAGCCCGGCTATGTCGCCTGGCGCCGGCGAGACTTACATCGCTACAGCGTGGCCATGCGCAGTGCCGGCGAGCTAAGAAGGAACCTCGAACGCGCCGGATACGGGCATGTCCAGTTGTCGGCCGCCCGGCTCTATGCGCCGCATCGCCCGGAGATGGAGAGAATGCTGCGGGCGTACAACGAACTCGCTCCGATCTTCGAGCCGCTGAGCCGCCTGGTCGGACCGAAGCTCGAGGCTATTGCAGAATCGTGAAACTGGCGGGCGCTGGCTGTTCGGCCACGGTCTGCGGCCGAAGCGCCTTCGAGGCTCCCAACGCGCGCACAAGTTGGGCCGGTTGAAAGACAATGCTCGGCCAGAGGAATACTTCATTGGTGCAATAGCATTCCTTGGCGGCGATGGAAGCGCGGAGCTTTTCAGCGGCGGCCGAGTGCCAAATCTCAGGGAAGGTATTTTGGCGGAGATTTCCTAGGGACGCATGCGTTTCACAGGCGCTGACGTCGCCGTTGGCATACACGACGGCGGTGAGCCGTCCGGCCATGCAAGGAACCACCTGCCGCTTTTCGTTGGCGGTGCGAATCTTTGCCCACTGCAGCATGGGCTCAACGATCGAGCCGTAGCGGGTTTCTTCGCGCTTCGCCCAGACCCGTTTCACTTCGGCGGCCAGACTCTCGTACTGCTGAAGCGAAGGACCTTCCAGGGTCGGGTTCTTCCGGTCGCCGCGGATGATGGCCAGGTTGTGGTGGTCCATGCTAGGGCAGCGCTCGTGCAGGTAGGAGGTAAGGCGGCGAATTTCGTCCATGTTGCCATTGGTGGCGGTGGAGATGGAGTGAATGCGAAGACGAGGATCGTTGCGCTGGAGCTTGACTAGTTCGTCGTAGGTGGACATCGAACGTTCGAAAGCGTCCTTCATCCCCCGAAAACGGTTGTGAAACTCGGGCATTCCGTCGAGCGACAGTTCGCAGACAAAGAGGTCGAGATCCTTCTCTGCCAAAACGCTCGCCACGGCAGCCACCGTACGATCCGGAAAAGAGCCGTTGGTGGGGACGTAAATCTGGCGAACCCGATTATTGCGGATGAACATTCGGCAGACTTCGGCCAGATCTTTTCGCAAGAACGGCTCGCCGCCGGAAAGATTGAGCGTTTCCACCTGACCAAGACTATGGGAAAGCGCTTCCAATTCGGCAAAGGCCAGGTCGTCGGGCTGATTCAGACTCCGCCAATAAAAGCAGTGCTCACACGTCTGGTTGCAAATAGAATTGACGAACAGGATCAGGAAGGGCGGGTTATTTCCCGGTGGGAGCAACGCTTGCGAGGTTAACCTAGCATGGCGGCCTACTCTCTGGAACCAGTTCATTTCATAGGAATTATAGCATGGACGGGATGTGCGGTCTGGCGCGAGGAACGGAGTCCGCTGTTTCGCAACGAGGCAACGGCTTCCGGGACGGGGGCTGGTTACTAACTCGATGTGATATCATTGGGCAATTCTTCAGGTTAGGTAGGTTTTCATGCTGTTTTCCCGTTGTATTGGAGTTGTGCTTGCTTTCGCGGCGTTAGCCGTTCCCGTCCTGGCGCAGAGTGGCGCAGGCTCGATTCAGGGCACGATTCAGGACGTGACCGGTGCCGCGCTTCCTGGAGCAACGGTGAAGGTGATTAACCAGCGCACCGGCGTGGCAATTGAAACGACCGCTAACGGGGTAGGCTTTTACTCGGTACCGGGTTTGTTTTCCGGTGAATATAACCTGACCTTCACCGCCGTTGGGATGAAGCGGTTTCAGACGAACTTTAAGCTGGAGAACGCCCAGAGCGCCATTCTCAGTCCAAAGTTGGCCGTCGGCGACGTGACCGAGGCGGTTACGGTGACTTCGAGCGAGATCCAGTTGGTGACGGCGGATAGCGCGACGGTATCGAACTTGTTGGACCGGACGCGGATTGACCAACTGCCCCAGAACGGGCGCAACCTTTTGGGACTGCTGGCGGCGACGACGCCGGGCCTGGAAGCGGGCGGGCAACGGGCGAACGGATTGATGGGCGAGGCGCTGGAATACACTCAGGACGGGGCGCCGATGCAGAATCGGAACTTTGGCGGGGCGGGGAACTCGACGCAGGCGCAATTGCCGGACCCGGACGCGGTGCAAGAAGTGAAGATCGAGACGCTAAATTCGAGCGCGCAGTTTTCGACGCCGGCGACGGCGATCATCACGACGAAATCCGGGACGAACCAGTTGCACGGGTCCCTGTTCGAGACGCACCGGAACAACAAGATCGGCATAGCCCGCGCGCGACAGAATCCGGCGACGTTTGCCGCGCCCCCGCTGATCCGGAATGAATTTGGCGGGTCCGTGGGCGGCCCGATCCTGATTCCGAAAGTCTACGATGGAAGGAATAAGAGTTTTTTCTTTGTCGCCTATGAGCGGTTTTCGCTGCGGCAATCAGCGAGCCAGTTGGTGTTCGTGCCAACGGTGGCGATGCGGAACGGCGATTTTAGTGGTCTCGTCAATAGCGCGGGAATCCGGTCTACCCTTTACGATCCGAACACAACACAGGCTGATCTTTCGCGGCTCCCGTTTCCGAATAATCAGATCCCGATTGGCCGGATCAGTCCGTTGGCGAAGGCGCTTTACGCGGCAACCCCGCTGCCGACGAGCAATGATAATCCGCTGGTGATTTCGAACTTCAACGACACGAACAAGATCAAGCAAAACGTGCCGAATATCAATCTTCGGCTTGATCACGTGGTGAATCAGAACAACCGTTTTTATGCGCGAGGAACGATTATCGATCAGTTCCAGCAAGCTTTGCGGAACTTTCCGAATCAGTCGCCGGCGAATATCGCCGGGGGTGGGTTGCCGGCGGGGGCGACGGGCTATCAAGAGATTCCGATCAAGTCGGCCAGTGTGGCCCTCGGCTTTTCCCACGTGTTCTCGCCGACGTTCTTTTCCGAGACTGTGTTCAGCCGGCAGTGGATGAATCAGTACGTACAGGGCGCGGGCGACGTCAATCAGAACTACGAGAAGTTGCTGGGGCTGCCGAATAATTTCGGCCAGTCGGGGTTCCCGAACATTGGCGCTAATTTGATCACGCCTTACGGTGGCTCGCAGTACAACTATGGTTTAAATCAGCGGATCTCGAACTTCGATCAGAACATGACGAAGATTGTGGGTAAGCACCAACTGCAGTTTGGCGGCCGGTACCGAAGCGAAAAGTTTGGTTATTTGACGGACCGGCAGGCGGATACGATAGCCTTCTCGAATTTAGCGACGGGGGTTTATGATCCGGCCAGTGGTGCCAACTATGCGTCTCGCCCAAACACTGGTTTTGCTGACGCCGACTTTTTCCTGGGTGCAGCGAGTTCCTACAGCCAAGCGAAAAACGCTCCTTACGGGCGGTTCCGGGTGCAGGAACTGGATTTCTACTTCCAGGACAATTGGCGGGTGAGCCGGTCGCTGACGCTGAACCTGGGACTGCGCTGGCAGATGCATCCTTCGCCGACGACCGAGGACGGGTTGACGGTGGGTTTCGACTTGAAGAACAACGCTTTGATTCTGGCTAACCCGCCGCAGTTCTACATCGACCGGGGCTACACGACGCAGACGATCATCACAAACATGCAGAATCTGGGCGTGAAATTCACGACGCCGG
>JBKJLJ010000030.1:0-3684 GCA_046597015.1 Bryobacteraceae bacterium | reverse complement strand
GCCGGAGGCGGAGGCCGTGTTTTGCGGCGTACTCCGACATTCGTCGGAGATTGCGGTCCATGATGTCGAGATCAATGATGAGAGCGGGTGTATCGAGTTCCGAGATATGCATTAGTTTTTAAACCGTACGGCGAACTTTCCTGCGGGTCCGCGGTAGAACAACTCCAAGTCCTTTGCTTTTTGTTTGCCGTCAAAGCCGAAATAGAGCAGGCCGCTAAAGGGCCTCACTGTTTTGCCTTCCGGGAGCACTTTTTCGCGAAGGGTTAGCAAAACGGGGTCTTCTTTGGTGTCGGTCATTCCTTTATTTTCTGCGACCTTAACATCCCCGCCACCCCCTTCAACGGCTCCTCCCTTTTTTTTCCGGGGAATTCCAATGCCGCCGACCCGAGGTCCGGTAGGATTATTGCCAACGTAGGTTACGCTGGGCTGTTGCACGCTGACCGCGAGAGATCCGCGGCCGGCGAGTTGGGTTGGATGAAAGGGCGGCGAACGCTGGGCATCCTTGGTCGAGAACAGTTGAAACTGCTCGCGTTGAATATCGAGAGGTTCGTCGCCTAGGGGGGTGACGGTCAATTCGACCACGATTACCGAACCGTCGAAATCACTGCCGAGGAGACGTTTGACGTCGCTGCGGTCCGGATAGACGGTGGCTTTGATTTGAATTCGATCATCTTCGTAGACGCCGGCCGGGAACTTTCGCTCCGCCGCGTCCAGGCGCAAGAGAAGCGCCAATGCCAACATGCTTAGCCGCATGGGGCAATTATACGCTCAAATTCGCCCTCTTCCGGTCGAGAAGGTAAATTGTGAACGCATTTCTAACCAATGCCGAGTCTATCCTGGCGACCGCCGAGAGTAATCCCGACGGAACAAACTGGACGATTCTGACGGGCGCACCGGGGGGCATTCGGATGATCGCGCACTCGGACTGGCCGCTCGATTCGCTACAGGCCGACAGCGGGGCGGACGCGGTGTATCGCATTTATCGGCATGCGGGTCAGGTGACGGTGGAGGGTCGATCGGGGCGCCAATCTTGCGCTCTGCGCTCGGATCCGCCGGCTCGAATTGCGCGATTCCTGTTGGGATCGAGACTCGCGCTTAACTATTGCGGTTCATCTCGGTAAATCCCGTTTTTTTCCGGGCCGACCAGAGACGGTAGAATAGAGCCATATGAAGACTCGTTTGGTTTGCGCCTTCGTTGGTAGCCTTCTCGGTACGGTCGGCCTGTTCGCTCAGACGGCGACCGGTCCGACGGTTCGGTTCAACACATCGTTGGGCGAAATCGACGTTTTGCTTCTGCCTGGTAGTGCGCCGGCGACGGTGCAGAACTTTTTGAACTACGTCAATAAGGGCACTTTCAATAACTCGGTGTTCCACCGCTCTGTGCCCGGGTTCATCATTCAGGGTGGTGGGTTCGGCTTCAGTGGGGGCAGTTTTCGGACGCTGGCCGCTGACCCGCCCGTGAGAAACGAGTTTCGAACTTCGAACTCCCGGGGCACCATCGCGATGGCGAAGCTAGGCACTAACCCGAACAGCGCGACCAACCAATGGTTCTTCAATCTTGCCGACAATTCCGGGAACCTCAACAACCAGAATGGCGGGTTTACGGTGTTCGGCCGGGTTGTCAATGGGATCGCTAACATGGACAAGATCGCTGCGGTGCCGGTGTACCGCTTGAACGCAGATGCGTTGACTGATATTCCGCTTTTGAACTACCGCTCTGGTCAGAGCGTGACTGATTCCAACGTTGTTTTCGTTCGCTCGATTACTGTGCTGGATGAGACACCGCTCCCGGTGATCTCAACGGGCGGTATCGTTTCGGCGGGCAACTTCGGTGGCTTCCCCTACGCTGCTCCGGGCTCGTTCATCGAGATCTACGGTACGAATCTGGCGGGTGATGTGAGCCGTGGATGGACCAGCTCGGACTTCGTCGCAGGGGCCGCTCCGACGACCCTGGAGAACGTTAGCGTGACGGTGAACGGTCGTCCCGCGTTTGTCAATTTCGTGAGCAAGACCCAGTTGAACGTGCAAATCCCCGGCGATCTGCCTACGGGGAGCGTGGCGCCGGTGGTCGTTACCTACCGTAACCAAGTAAGCGCGGCCTCCCAGTTTGAACTCCGCCCGGTCGCGGGCGGTTTGCTCGCTCCGGCAACTTTTAAAGTGGGGGATAAGCAATTCGTCGCCAGCGTTCATTCGACCGACGGCACCTTTGTGCGCGCCGACTCGCCGGCCCGTCCGAACGAGATTCTATTGTTCTATGGCATCGGCTTTGGCCCGGTGACCCCGCTCACGGTGCCGATTGCAGGCCGCGTGGTGGAAAACGCGGCGACTGTCACCAACCCGGTCGAGTTTACTTTTGGCGAGACCAAGGGCGAAGTAATTTATGCCGGCCTAGCGGGGGGATTGGTAGGGGTTTACCAATTCAATGTACGGGTTCCCGCCGACGCGGTGGGTGAAATGGCGTTGCAAGTCACGGCTAACGGGCAGCCGACCGGCCAGGAACTGTTCATCGCTGTGCAACCAGCCAATTAGCCTAATTCCATACGCGGCGCTACTGAACATTCAAGTTCCCGACGGCGTGAGTCCGGCCAAGGCGAACCGAGCGGCTGGGGAGCCGTCGCTTTAGAGCAGGTGCGGGAGTGCCCAGTGCGGGGAGTGCCCAGTGCGGGGAGTGGAAGGTATGGTGCCGCTTAAACTCGACATCTGAGCAGTCACGGCGAGGGCAACTCCGGGCGCTACCGAACAATTAAGAATGTCTGTTCGAGGCGACTTGACCAAGCCCGGAAAACCGATGCCCCTGCTCGGAAGGAAACGCGAGACATCGTCCCGGTGGCGGATTCCGTCACTAAGAGACGCGGTGTTCGATGGCCCTTACGGTTTTGGCGGCGCCGGGGGTTCGGGATCTGTCACTTTTCTCCATCCCCCTTTTTTTGCGGGAGTGGGCGCGGGCGATTCCGGAGTCGGTGTAACCACTTTCGGCGACGGTTCGACCGGCGCGGGTTTATCCCCGACCTCCGCCTTTCGCCATCCCCCGGTGGGCCGTTCCGCGCTTGGCTGTTCCATGGGTGCCGGCGGCTTGTCGGCCGATCCGACCTGCGGGTTGGGCCCTCGGCCTCCGCCCGTGCCGTCGCCGACGGGACGACGGCGGTACACAGGTCGATCCTCATCCGTAGTAGTCGGTTCTGGCTTTGCGTCGGAAATGACGGTGACGTTCGGATCACTCTGGCTATCAGTCGGGGCCAGATAGGTCGGCCGATGGCGCAATTCGGCACCGGAATACCGTTGCGCCGCCGAACCGGTTAAGGCGATGCTGATCCGGCGTTCCTGCCCCTGACGGGCTCCGGCCGGGAGATTGAAGTACAACGCATAGCGTTGGCGCAAACGCGACAAGGTGGTCTCCAGCGCCGATGCATCGTCCACCTGGTAACTATCGCCGCCCGACGCCCGCGCGATTTCTGCGGTACCCGCGGACCGCGTCCGACCGTTGCTGACCCCGCCTCCCGGATACCCACCGCCGCCGCCGCCCCGCGGATACCCGCCGCCTGCCCCGCCTGGGTACCCGCCGCCGCCCAGAATGATGGTGCCGAGATCTCCCCAGCCGCCGCGTCGCCCGGTCCGACCGCCCGGCATCCCACCGCCTTGTGGAGATGGATAACCGCCGCTCCGCCGACCGATCGCATCGGGTGC
>JBKJLJ010000994.1:0-3788 GCA_046597015.1 Bryobacteraceae bacterium | reverse complement strand
CGAGAACAACCAGTTCGCTACCGAAGTCCCCTTCACCGACGCCGCCGGCAACCCCGACGTCGCCTCCCGTGCCGCGGCCTACGGGCTACCCGGCGTCCAGCTCGATGGCAACGACGTCCTCGCCATCAGCCAGGCAGCCCGTAGGCCGCGGCGCGGGAGGCGACGTCGGGGTTGCCGGCGGCGTCGGCGAAGGGGACTTCGGTAGCGAACTGGTTGTTCTCGCAGACGAAGAGGACGGGCAGCTTCCAGATGGAGGCCATGTTGAGGCCTTCGTGGAAGGCCCCGTTGTTGGTGGCTCCATCGCCGAAGAAGGCGACGGCGACCTGGGTGGTTTGGCGGAGCGCAAAGCTATAGCCGGCCCCGGCGGCCTGGAGGATGGAGGGGCCGACGATGCCGCTGGAGCCCATCATGCCGATCTCTGGCGAGAAGAGGTGCATAGAGCCGCCGCGACCGCCGGAGCAGCCGGTTTCGCGGCCGAAGAGCTCGGCGAAGAGGGCAACGGGGGGCATGCCTTTGGCGAGGGCATGGCCGTGTCCGCGGTGGGTGCTGAAGATGGTGTCATCCGGGTTGAGATGGGCGCAAACGCCGGTGGCGATGGCTTCCTGGCCGACGTAGGTGTGGCAGGCGCCGTGGACGAGGCCGCGAGCGTGGCAGCGGGCGAGTTGCTCTTCGCTGGCCCGGATCAGCTGCATGGTGCGGTAGAGCGACAGGGTCATAGGGGTTTCCGGAGGGAGCCGCCGGCGTTGAGGGCGAGGTTGCCGCCGTCCATGGGAATGATGGCTCCGGTGATCCACCGCGAGGCGTCCGAGGCGAGGAGGACGGCGAGGCCCTGGACGTCCGTGGGATGTCCGAAGCGGCCGGCGGGGATGCCGCTGAGGAACTTGTCGGCGAGGCCGGGGGTGGTGGCGATGCGGGCTTCGAGGCTGGGGTTGAGGACCTGGGCGGGGAGGATGGCATTGACCCGGACGCCGGCGGAGGCCCACTCTGTGCTGAGTTCGCGGGTCATTTGGATGACGGCGGCCATGGCCATGCTGTAGGCGATGTGGCCGCGGCCGAGGGCGGTGACGCCGGCGATGGAGCCGATGTTGACGATGGAGCCTCCGCCTGCGGCGAGCATGCGGCGACCGGCTTCCTGGCAGGCGCAGAAGCGGCCGAGGACGAGGTTGCGCCAGACCTGTTCGACGTCTTCGAGAGAGATGTCTTCTGGGGGGCCGAGGAGGGCTTCGCCGGCGACATTGCCAAGGAAGTCGATGCGACCGAACTCGGAGTCGAGGGTGTGGAAGAGCTGGCGGACCTGGGTGGGCTTGGAGATATCGTGGACGGCGGGGAGGGCGCGGCGACCGAGTTGGGTGATCTCGTCGGCGGTGCGGTGGACGCCGGTTTCGTTACGGTCGACGAGGAGGAGATGGGCCCCGGCTTGGGCGAGGGCGAGGGCCATGAAGCGACCGATGCCTTGAGCGGCACCGGTGACGACGGCGACCTTATCGGTGAGATCGAAGAGGGCGGGGAACATGGATGGGAACGAATATTCTATCCAGAATGGAGGGCTCGTAGGGCTGGCGAGCGGATTCAAACGTAGTGGCGACTTGATCCCCACAGAGTTCTTATTGAGGCGCCAAGGAGGGAGCAACCCGAACCACCGGTGCCGGGCAGAGACTTGGGAGGCCCACGTTTATCGGGCTTGGCGCCGCCAAATTCATTTTTGGGTTGTGACTGGCGAGTTCGACTAGACTATTCGACTCCGTTGCTGGTGGCGGGCTTCTTGGGCGGCGGGCGAACCAGGAGCGTAGCGGGCGACGTTTTCGGATCGATCGCGAGGCCAACAGCGCCGACCATCATTTCTTCCCAGGTTTGGTCACCGAAGCGAACGGCAGCCTTGGCGTCGGGATTGAACTGATTGTTCAGCGAATTATCGAACCAGGCGGAGAGCTGAATTTTCGTGCCAGCGGGGAACACTCGCTCTTCGGCGAAGCGATAGGTCAACTGCCAATTGAAATCGTATTTGGAGACCTTGAGCAGTGTTTCCACTTTCCCATCGGGAAACGCGGCGCGGAATTCGAAAGATTTACCGCGCAAGTGCATATGCGGCAAGAGACTGGTAACTTTCACGTCTCGAGCGAAGGTGTGCTCGCTATCGACACGATAGTTGGCCTCGCCGGGAGGGATTACGAAATCTAACGTGCCGAGGGTCACGCCGTAAGCGCGCTCCGACACTGGTCCGTTCGCGAACACCAACCCAACCTTAGTTTGATCCTTCGCCGCTTTTCCGCTGGCAGTATAGTGCAATTGCAGGATGATGTCGGAGTTGGCAGGAAGCAGCGTAGCGCGGCCTTCGGGCCAGATGACCGGTGGAAGTCCGGGGACGTAGGCCCCGATGCTCCCATCCGACATCCCGCCTTCGGGAGCGCCCGAACCTTTCGGTGTCGGTACTCCAGGTATGGCGTCTGACAGCCACTTTGAACCAGGTCGGCGATAGAAAGCGATCACATGATGCACGACGCTTCTGGCTCCGGGGCGTACTTCCACGGCCTTTATCCACTTATCTTCTTTGAACGCGGCTGGAATCAAAACCCATTGGTAGGCGACGCTCCCGCTGGCCGGCACTTCGAACGCTTGCGGCATCTCGAACACATGATCCGGCTTGCCGATGTTCCAGCCTTCGACGAAGGCGATTGGTGGTGGAGCGTCTTTCAGCTTGCCTTCGGGAGCTCCTCCGTCGGCCCACGCCGTTAGCGTATCGATCTCCGATGGCGAGAGCCTTGCATCGTTGCTGAAGTGGCCGATACCGTCATCGGCGGACCAGGGCGGCATCTTGCGAGCGAGGACGGCGGCTTTTATCGCCTTGGCAAACGGGCGCGAGTCCTTGTAGGTGACCATCGAGAAGGGTGCGGCCTCTCCGGGTCGGTGGCAACCCTGGCAGCGCTTCTGGAGAACAGGCTCGACGTCTTTGTGAAAAGTGGGAACAGCGGCTGCGCAAGCTACGGCAGTCGCCAAGAGGCTGGGGAAAAGTGAAGCAGATCGAGTCTTCATCGGTAGCACCTCATTGACAGTTCTCACGGCTCGTGCCGCTAGAATAAGCGCACAGACGATATCAGTTTTTCTGGATGGACACAACCGGGGCGCCGACGGCTGGTAGTCGTCTTCGGTCGTAGTGACTTATTGGTCCCATGGTGTCGTTTGTGGCGCCGGGAACGGAGGCCATCAGGAACATCTGTCCTCCGCGAAGCGTGGGCGTGGGAGGGGCGTATTCATTCGGTGTTGAATTGTTGAGTATGGGGAGGCGGGGGCTACGCGACGGCGGCCAAGCCACGCATTTCGATGAGGGATAGCCGTTTGAGAGATGAGCCAGAGAGCCGCTCTTCTCCCCGTTTCAACTTGCCGATCAGACTTGTCGTGACGTTTCGGTAGTTGCAAAAACCGGCCAAATGACCTGATATCGCACTTTAAGCGCTCCGATCTCGGCTGGTTTCAACGGCCGGACCTTGTGCGTTCATCGATGACGCCACGAAGTTTTGGGTTTTCGACCTTTGTTCCTACGTTGTCCCACGGCGGATCGGAAAAATGGTGGCTTAGGACCTTGCTGCCACGGTCGCCTTCGCGTGGCTGCGGGGGCGGGCGGCTTAGGCCAAAGTCGGTAGAAACGACCGGGCGTAATCGATGCACTGCTGGTTCAACTGATCTTCCAGCGCGAGGACGCCCTGGGGGGAGAGGCCCGAAGTTTTGGGCAGGGGCCGCTTGGGCGGGTTGTTGCGGACCCAGGCGACCAGCATGGCTAGGTCCCGGGCGGG
>JBKJLJ010000731.1:0-6297 GCA_046597015.1 Bryobacteraceae bacterium | reverse complement strand
GCCACATGCTTCATCCCCGGATGCAGCACCGCCGCAAACAAAAACGCAAACCCCGCCCGCTCAATGTCCGCCGCCATCAACGCCGGGTCGGTATGAATCGGCACCCCCAGCGCCTCTAAAATGTCCGCCGAACCGCACAAAGACGACACGCTCCGGTTCCCGTGCTTGCCGACCTTCACCCCCGCCCCCGCCACCACAAAAGCCGTCACCGTCGAAATGTTGAACGTGTTCGCCCCGTCCCCGCCCGTCCCGCAGGTGTCGAGCAAAACCTCGCCCGGCTGCAACCGAACCGGCACCGGCGTCATCCGCGCCCGCAGCCCCCGGGCAAAACCCGTCATATCGTCCGGCGACAAACCCACCACCCGATACGCCGCCAAAAACGCCGCCAACGGTACCGGCGCCACCTCGCCCGACAGGATCAATTCCATCGCCAATTTGGCTTCGTCTTCGAATAACGGTTTCGATTCAGTGACTTTATGCAGGAGAGGTAAAAACGACATGGTAAACTGTAGAGTTTAACGTATGAAAATTCACGAGTATCAAGGCAAAGCCATACTCGCCCGCTACGGAGTGCCCGTGCCGAAAGGCAAAGTGGCATTTTCTGTAGAAGAGGCTGAGGCTGCGGCGAAAGAGCTGGGCGGATTCGTCGTCGTCAAGGCGCAGATCCACGCGGGAGGTCGCGGCAAGGGCGGCGGCGTGAAGGTCGTCAAGACGGTCGAGGACGCGGTCACCGCCGCGAGAAAGATTCTGGGCATGCAGTTGGTCACCCACCAAACTGGTCCCCAGGGTCAAAAGGTGGGCCGGTTGCTGATCGAAGAAGCGCTGCCCATCGAAAAGGAGCTCTACCTGGGGATCACCCTTGACCGCGCCAGCGGCAAGAACGTCTTCATGGCCTCGAGCGAAGGGGGCATGGAGATCGAAGAGGTCGCCCACAATGCGCCCGAAAAAATCCTCAAGGAAGTCATCGAACCCGGCATCGGCCTGTCCGGCTACCAAGCCCGCAAGCTAGCCTTTGGCATCGGCGTCCCCGCCGCCAGCGTCAACGCCACCGCGAAAGCCATGATGGCTCTCGCCAAGGCCTATGACGAAATCGATTGCTCCCTCGCCGAAATCAACCCGTTCATCCTGTTGAAGGATGGCCGCGTCATGGCCCTCGACGCCAAGCTCAACATCGACGACAACGCCATGTTCCGGCATCCCGAATTCGTCGACCTCCGCGACCTCGCTGAAGAAGATCCGCTCGAAGTCGAAGCCTCGAAATTCAGCCTCAACTACATCAAGCTCGATGGCAACATCGCTTGCATGGTCAACGGCGCGGGCCTCGCCATGGGCACCATGGACATCATCAAGTACGCCGGCGGCGAACCCGCCAACTTCCTCGATGTTGGCGGCGGCGCCAACGAAGAGCAAATCAAAAACGCCCTCCGCATTCTGTTGAGTGACTCGGCCGTCAAAGCCGTCTTCATCAACATCTTCGGCGGCATCCTCCGTTGTGACGTCCTCGCCACCGGCGTCGTCAATGCGGCTCGCGAACTCGGCATCAGCGTCCCCATCGTCATCCGGATGGAAGGTACGAACGTAGCCGAAGGCAAAAAAATCCTGGCCGAATCCGGCTTCAACTTCGCCGTCGCTGACGGCATGAAAGACGGCGCCGAACAGGCTGTGAAGGCGGCACAATGAGCGTACTAGTCAATAAAAATACCCGCCTGCTCGTGCAGGGCTACACCGGTGCCCAGGGCACCTTCCACGCGACGCAGTCCATCAACTATGGAACCACCGTCGTCGGTGGCGTCACCCCCGGTAAGGGCGGTGCCATCCACCTCGAGCGCCCGGTCTTCAATACCGTCGCCGATTGCGTCAAAGAGACCGGAGCCAACGCCAGCGTCATTTTTGTGCCGCCGCCGTTTGCCGCCGATTCCATCATGGAAGCCGCTGACGCCGGCGTCGCCTTGATTGTCTGCATCACCGAAGGCATCCCCGTCCGGGACATGATCGCCGTCCGCCAGTTCCTGAAAGGGCGCAACGTCCGCCTCATCGGGCCTAACTGCCCCGGCATCATCACCCCCAACGAGTGCCGCATCGGCATCATGCCCGGGCACATCTTTAAGCCCGGCAACGTAGGCGTCGTCAGTCGTTCTGGAACCCTGACCTACGAAGCCGTAGGCCAGCTCTCCGTCCTCGGCATCGGCCAGTCCACCTGCATCGGCATCGGCGGCGACCCCATCATCGGGACGACGCACCTCGATGCGATTCAGCTGCTCAACGCTGACCCCGATACCCACGCCATCATTATGGTCGGCGAGATCGGCGGCAACAACGAAGAGATCGCTGCGGCGTGGATTAAGGACAACGTGACGAAGCCGGTAGTCGGGTTCATCGCTGGCCAGACGGCGCCCGAAGGCCGCCGCATGGGTCACGCGGGCGCGATTGCGGAAGGCGGGTCGGGCAAAGCCTCCGACAAGATGGCGGCTATGGAAGCGGCGGGAATCACCGTCTGCGCTTCGCCGGCCGAGATTGGTCAGAAAATAAAGGAAAGATTAGGACTGTAATGGAACGTACTTTTGCAATGATTAAGCCGGACGCCGTCGCGACCGGAAAGACGGGCGCGATTTTGAGCGTGATCGAACAGAACGGTTTCCGCATCGTGGCCATGAAAAAGCACACGATCAGCCAGAAGGAAGCCGAAGGTTTCTACGGCGTGCACAAGGAACGCGGGTTCTTTGGTTCGCTCGTTTCGTTCATGACCTCCGGGCCGTCCGTGTTGCTTGTGCTCGAAAAGGAAGGGGCGATTAAGGCGTGGCGCGACCTCATGGGAGCCACCAATCCCGCCAATGCGGCCGAAGGAACCATCCGAAAGATGTTCGCCGAATCCATTGAGCGAAACGCCTCCCACGGCTCCGACGCCCCGGAAACGGCCGCCGTCGAAACCGTCTACTTCTTCACTCACTCCGACCTCCTCTAGACGGGAGACCGTCCATCACGATCGCCCCGGCCCTACGCCGGGGCGATCGTCGTTAAGTTCGGAATCCGATCAAAGTGGCGGTCATAGGTGACCAGCGGAACCTGCGCCCCAATCGCAATCGCGGCAATCCACATGTCATTCTGCGGGATCGGTCTACCCGACGATCGAAGTGTTCCGTAGACTTGCCCATATGCGTCGGCTACAACTTGGTCGACCGTCAGAACACGGACCACCGGTATCGATAGGAACGCCGCGAGTCGGCGCTCATTAAACGCTGCTCTGGTTCCATTCGCAAAGCCAGCCTTCAATTCGCCAAGCACGATGACTGGAACGCCCACCCAATCCGCTCTATCGACAAGTTCGACTAGGGCCGCTTCGGCGCTCAGCAACGCGGTGTAGCCATTCGTGTCGATACAAAATCGCCTTACTTCCACATTTCGGGCTCGATTTCCCGCATCGGAGCGGTGTTCCGCTCAAACTCGCGAACGTCCTCTTCAGACCAGTCGCCCGCGAACTGCTTCAATCCATTCGAAAACGGAACCGCCGGACTCAACTGCTCGCGCAAGATCGCGATCACCGTCTCATCCACCGTCGCATGCCGCAACGCGCTCTCTCTCGCCAGCGCGTCCGCCAGTTCCCTCGGAACATTCTGCACCGTCAGTTCAACCGTGTCCGTCATGCTCTTCAGTTTATCAACAACGCCTCCGTCCAACTCAAGAACTGAAACCCCGCAAAGCTAACGTCCGCCGTCAGCACCCCTATCTCCTTCGGCGCCAACTTATTCAACACCAGCACCGCCCTTCCCTCCGCCCCGCCCGCCACCTCCACCTTCGTCACCGCCTCCCGCATCGTCCAGCCCGCCGGTACATGCCACTTCACTTCGAACGTCTGCGCCGACCCGGTATGGTTCATCAACCGTAATTCCACCGTCGTCCCCCCCGTCGCATAAGGATAAATGCGAGCCCAGCTCTCATCCACCGCGTAGTTAGCATGGGGCAGGGGAGTCAACTCCCCCAACAAAGCCGCCCGTCGCCGCAGCTCCGTCCGCATTCGCTCCATCCGCGCCGCATCGTACCGGAACATCGGCAGCACATGCTGATTGATCAACCAATGGTTCCCGCCCAGCTTTTCCAGCAGCTTCAGACAATACAAATAGCCCTCGTCTTCCCCCACGAAATTCCGGTTCTGCAAACAGTAATCATCGGTCCCGGAGGGAGTAAACGAGTCCCCCACAAAGAAAATCTTTTCCCCCGACTCCCGCTCAATCGAAAGCCCTCCGTGATACAAAGTCTGGCCCGGAAAAAAGTAACTCGCCATCTTGAACTCCCGCCATTGCCACGTCTCCGCTTCGCCCTTCGTCTCCCCCGTAATCGGGTTTGTCGTTAGGCAAGGCATCCGATACCGGTCCGGATGCTCCACAATGTCTTGAATCTTAGTGCTATAGATCACTTTCACCCCGAACCGCTTAGCCACCTTCGTCGCGAAATCGGTATGGTCATCATGATAATGCGTAATCCAAAGCCCTTCCAAATTCTTGAACCGGCCCGCCGCCTGCAACTCTTCCAGCTTCTCGACAATCTGCGGATACCCCGCGTCCAGCAGAAACGCCGCCCCGGTCGGCGAAACCAGCAACCGCGAATTCCCAATCGCGATGATCCATCCCGGCAGGTCCCGCTCTTCTGACATCGGCATCGGTGCCGAAGGCGCCCGGCCCATCGCCAGCTTCGCCCGCGTTTGCCAACTCTCCTCGCCCCAATACCACCGCAAAGCGTCCGTCGCGAAGTGACTATCCAGCAGCCGTTGCAGCCGATCGATCAACAACGCGATATCCTTCTGCGGATCCTCAATTGCCGGACCCCGCGCCGGAATCAAGCGATCCGGCTTCTGCCCCGCGACCAACTGCAAGCTCGCAATCAGTTGCCCCGCCCGCGCCGCAAAGCCGTGGTACCCCCGCGTCTTCGTCTCCGCCACCTCGTTCTGCAAGCTGTAAAGGTCCAATAAACGCCCACCCGAATAGATCAAATCCCCCGTCGCAATCACCCGCTTCCCGTTCTGTTCGAAAACGTAGGACACCGCCCCCGCCGAATACCCCGGCGTCGCCAGCACCGTAATCTGCGTCGGCCCAAACGTCAGCGAATCGCCCCCCTGCACCGTCCGTTCAATCGCCCTCGGACCCACCGGCACCTTCGTCGATTTCTGCGCGTAGTCATGAAATCGAAGCTGCGAAAACAGCCGCCAAAACTTAGCCGGGTCTTCCAGCGCCGCCGCCTCGCCCGCCGGAACAATCAGGGCGCCCCCCGGCGGCAGAACGTCACGCCGCGTCGACGTCACCAAAACATGCGCGGCCGTCCCCGAATAAATAGCGACGTCCCCGGGAAGCAGAATACTATTCAAAGCCAACGCGGCAAGTAAGATCATGCCAGTCTCCAAGGTTTACGATACTTACGCATCACCATCTGATTTGCCTTCGCATCCCCCACAATCTGTTCCTTCGCATCGTCCCAGGTAATCCGCCGCCCCGTCCGATACGCGATATTCCCCAACAGTCCCGCCTTGGTCAGCTTATGGCCATACTCGATATCGCACGTCGTCAACTTCCGGGATTTCACCGAATCCAGAAACTCCCGGATGTGCCCTGGCGAGTCCGGAATCGAAGGCTCCGGGCGCTTGAAATCCATCACCGGCTTCCCCTTCACGAAAACCTGATTCGTCGCGTAATCGACGAAAAGGCTCCCCGCCGAGCCCTGAAACACGCACCCAATCCCCTTATCTTCGAACCCGGCCGGAGCCATCGGATTCAGCCCCCAAGTCAGATTCATCCCCGGGTACTCGTAAACTAGGTCCAGAAAATTTGGCGTCTCCGCGTTGTCATCGCTGATCTCCCGCCGGCCCGTCGCCACCACCGATTTCGGAGCCGTCAAATCCAGCGCCCAGTACGCCACGTCCGTAATATGGCACCAAAAATCAATAAACATGCCGCCCGAATAGTCCCAGAAGTAACGATAGTTGAAGTGCGCCCGATTCGGATTGTAAGCCCGTTTCGGTGCCGGGCCCAGCCAAGTCGCGTAATCAAAACTAGCCGGCGGTGCCGAGTCGGCAGGGGCCCCCAAGCCCTTCGTCTCTGACGTCTTCCAAATGTTGTCGTGTTGAACCTTGCCAATCGCCCCTGACCGAATCACCTCCACCGCCCGCCGATAGTTGGGCAAATCATTATGAATATGATTCCCCATTTGCGTAACTCGCCCGTGCTTACGCGCCGCCGTCACCATCGCCCGGCCTTCTCCAATCGAGTAACTCAACGGCTTCTCGACGAACACGTCCTTGCCCGCCGCGCA
>JBKJLJ010000722.1:0-5945 GCA_046597015.1 Bryobacteraceae bacterium | reverse complement strand
CTCTTTTACCGCGTTGTGGGAGTCATACATCGTTTGAATCGCCGGGCTCGCAATGGAAGCCACGTAGCCGGATGCCTCCTCAAGAGTGTTCAGAACGTCGGTATCGTGCGGCGGAAGCGGTTCCATCAAGAGAGTGACCCCGCGCGAAGCCGCCTGACCGGCCGCCCGCCGCAAGCCTTCGACGTAGTGGGCCGTCGAGGTAGCCTTGTCCGAGCCTCCGACCGATTTTCGTTGCGCCGGCGATCCAAAAATCATTTTGCCGCCGCCCAGATCTCCGCAAAGGTCGATCAATGTCGCGATATGCAGCCAACTCCGCGTCCGCAAAGCCAGGTCCGGCGTGGTCACATGCAGCCCTTTCGGAGCCACCATCAGCCAATGGAGTCCGACAAATTCCAACCCCTCGCTCCGCATAATGTCGACCAGTTCCCGTCGCCGGGCGGGAGAAATGGAAGCCGGATCGTCGGCCAAAGTGAAGTGCGCGATTTCTATACCGGCATAGCCGAGACGCTTGATCGTCCGGCATTGCTCCGCAAAATCCCAGCCTTGAAAAACTTCATTGCAAATCGCCTGCCGAAATGGATAACTCATCAAATCCTAGTGTAAGCGGTGGACGACCTTGATTGCATCGCCCGCCGGGGCCGTGAGCGAGACTACCGCCTGGGCGAGGGGCCGACGCTCGATCATCGCCTCCAGCCACCTCCGCTCTGTCGCCGCCAAGGTCTGAATCGCCCGGCCAAAGTCCTCCGGTCCGGCGTTCACGCTGCCCGCCACAATCCGGTTCCCGACGATCAAATCAAGAAAGGGTAGCGCAACCACCTCATTTCGCGCCCCCAACACGATCATTACCCCCAGCGGCTTCAAGCACCCGATCGCCTCACTCGCCAGTGCCGCTGAACCGCACGCCTCGATCACGACATCGGCGACCATCCCGGGGAGCCCGTTCCGATACGATACCCCCGCCTTCCGCAACAGTCCAGCCCGGAATCCGTCCTCTGGCTCCTGGGAAACCACCGTGACTTGCCAGCCCCGCCGCAGTCCGGCCCAAGCCGCCAAAATCCCTACCGTCCCCGCCCCCAAAATAACCACCGATCGCGGTTCGCCCAAGTGCAACCGCAACGCCATCGCGAAGGCCTTTTCGACGACGCTCATCGGTTCTACCAAAACCGCAACGTCCACCAAACTAGCCGAAACGGGGAAGAGATCTTCCGCCCGGTCTACCGCCCATGTGGCGCAATAACCATGCAACCCCAAAATCCCGCGCTCCCGGTACTCGCCGGTCAAGCAAAAATCCCTTCTTCCCCGCGCGCACGATATACAATTCCCCGCACAGGCCCTGCGCACCGAAGGCACCACATAGTCCCCGGGCTTCAGCCCGTTAGCGATAGACCGCTCGATAGTAGTTCGTTCGACAACCGCCACCGCCTCGTGGCCCAGAATTAAGGCCGATTCGCCCTCCGGCGGCGCGCCAAACGCAAAAGCAGCCAAATCCCGATCCGTGCCGCAGGTTCCACATTCCAGCACCCGAAGATACACTTCGCCCTCGGGTGGCTCAGCCACACCCTCTTCCACTCGGACCCGCCGCTCCGCGTAGTCGAGCAGCAACGCCCGCATTACCGCCCCTTGGCCTTAGGCTTACGCCCTACGGCAACCATCGTCAATCCCGGTAACGGAATCAGGCGATCGACCAATCGCCACAGCCAAACCGTCTTGTCGAACAGCTTCAGCGTGATCCGCGAAATCCTTCGACTCCCCAAGATCCGGGAATTGGTCCACCAGGCCAAAGTGCCCAGCCGATTAAACGTTTGCGAGGATTCCATCGTCAGACCGGCCGCCTCGAACAGTTTTGTAATATCGGCGCGGCTGAATCGCCGCAAATAGCCGAGTTCCCGATCCAGCGAACCGAAAAGCCCAGGACCGTGCGGCACCAGCAGAACGATCCGTCCACCCGGAGCAAGCTTTTTCGCTAATTGCTCGAGTAAGGCCGACGGATCGGCCATCGATTCGAGGACATTAACCGCGAGGGCTGTATCCAAACCGTCCGGTAACTGCCCGAAGTCGGTGGCCGTCGCCGGGTCTAGCTCCACCACTTGGACGCTTGGTGTCTTGAGAAATCGATTGCGGAGCGCATGCAGATAAACCGCTTCGTTTTCGCACGCATAGTAGTCGATCTTGCGGCCCATCAGCCGTCCCGAAAAATCGCCGATCCCGGCCCCAAGTTCGACAATCCGGTCTCCGAGATGCGGTCGAATCAGCGACGTCGCCCAAGCGATATACTGCGGGGTCCCCGTCAGATTGTTAAGATGCTGACGTCCATAATTTTCCGCGTACAGGTCATCAACCAACCAAAAGTACAGGATCACCCCAAGCGCCTTAACCCCGTCTTTCCAACCGATCTTCTTGCCTTCCTCAAACGTGCGGCCGTGGTAGCTAATCGGAACCTCATAAACGCGCAACTTGCGTTTGGAGGTTTTCATCGTGATTTCAGGTTCGAAACCGAATCGATCCGACCGGATCGGAATACTCTTCAGCAGGTCCGTCCGGAAAACTTTATAGCAAGTCTCGATATCCGTGCAATGGAGATCGGAGAACATATTGCACACGAGCGTAATCGTGTGATTGATCATCGAATGCCAAAAGCGCAGAATCCGCCGCTGCTCGCCCGCCATATAGCGGGAGCCAAACACGGCATCCGCCCTCCCTTCCAGCAGCGGCTTCAAGAGAATGCCGTACTCGCTCGGGTCATATTCCAGATCGGCGTCCTGCACCAGAACAAAATCACCCGTCGCGTGGCCTAGCGCAGTCCGGATGGCCGCACCCTTTCCCTCGTTCTTGGGTTTCCGGAACAGACGGATCTCCGGATGCTGGACGACAAACTCTGCAAGAATGTCGCCGGTTCCATCGGTCGAACAATCATCGACCAGAATAATTTCGCGATCGAGGCCTTCGGGTAAAGGCGATTCCAGAACCTTCGCCAAGCTGGCCCGAACGACAGTTCTCTCATTATATACGGGGACAAGAATAGAGAGGCGCATGAAAAAAGTTTATGCAACGACCCTAATTGTATCCACCGCAAAGGAAGGATTGGAGCGGGAGACGAGATTCGAACTCGCAACCAACAGCTTGGAAGGCTGAGACTCTACCATTGAGTTACCCCCGCTTAAGGAGCCCTCTATAATTCTAAACTCTAGCGCTGCGCTGGTCAAACTATTGTGCTCCCCTGCCCAAAATGACCGTCTTTAAAGTGTTTACAATAATGTAGAGATCGAGAGACGGCGAGATGTGTTTAATGTAATAAAGGTCGTATTCGAGCTTGGTAATTGTGTCTTCGACCGTATCCCCGTACTTGTGGTTGATCTGCGCCCACCCCGTGATGCCCGGTTTGACAAAATGCCGTTGCCGGTAAAAAGGAATCTTTTCTGAGAGCGCCTGCACAAATTCCGGCCGCTCCGGTCGCGGACCGACGAAACTCATCTCGCCCCGCAGGACATTAAAAAACTGCGGCAACTCGTCCAGACGAAACAGCCTGAGGTACTTGCCGATGGGGGTGATCCGCGGATCGTTCTTCGTCGCCCACACCGCCCCCGTGCGCGCCTCGGCGTCGGCCCGCATCGAACGAAACTTAAAAACCGTAAACGGCACATCCTTCAATCCCACCCTCGTCTGCCGATGAAGGATCGGCCCAGGCGAGGTAAGCCGCACCAGCACGGCAACCACCAACATCACCGGCGCCAGCAGCGCCAATCCCAAAAAGGCTAACAGCCACGAGTACATGGCCTGAATCGCCACGCTGTTCGGGGCCGGGCCGAGTTCACTCGAAAAGACCAGTTGCGACGGACGCAGATCGCGGGTTGAAACCCTTCCGAAGGTCGTCTCGTACAACTCCGAGGCCTCTTCGACATGAATGCCCGACAATCGGAGATCCAGGAGATCATAAACTGGCATCCGCGCCCGTCGCTCCGACATGCCGACAATGATTCGGTTTGGCTTGGTCGCTTCGGCTACCGTTCGCAAATCCTCAATCGACCCTAGCCGCGGAATATCTTCCGGCAGCTCGTTGCCCGATCCGTCGTCCAGATAGCCCAGAATTTGCAATCCCAACTCCGGGCGAGTCGTCACCCGCTCGCCGATTTCGGCCAGCACCGATGACGTGCCCACAAACAACATGGAAATCTGACCTAAGGCTGAAAAGACCAACCGCAAAAAAGCCAACCGCCACGCCGGCAGCAAGATCATCATCAGGACTGAACCGTAGATCATGAGCCAACGAGCCAGCATATACGCTGGGTTTATATACGTCAGCAGAGCTTGAAACAGAAACGCAATCCCGATCGCCATCGAAAACTGCTGTACTAGCAGCATCCGGCTGCGTACCCGCAAATTATTGTATAAATCCTGGAAGTAGAGGCCAACGACGACGCTCGCAACAACAATAGTGATTCGAAATAACCCTTCCTGCTCCAGCAGAAAAAATTCCGGGTCGACATCGTTCACGACCAGAGACGCGCAAATCAAGGAAAAATAGATTAAAACCACTTCCGAGAGCAGCAGTGCCACAACACTGGTAGGTATGAAAACTCGGAATATTCGTATCATTCGGCGAAAGAGTAGGGTGGATTCAGAGGTGCGGGTCTAAAGGAAAATGGGCACTCCGCGACTAAAGGACAAAACACCAAGCATGGCACACCTACCCCTTTGACGGGCTATCGACAGAAGGATAACAATCCTTCACCGCCAGAGGGCAGGGAGGGCACACTCGATTTCGGGAATCTCCCTATCTCCACACTGCATCCAGTATACAGAGACCATCGCGGACCATTCTAGCCGGAATTTAAGTTGTTCGATTTAAACGATTGGTCTTGACGTATCTCCTGGATTTGGCATAGAATCAAATTAGGACTAATTCGGTCTGACATGAAATGTTAAAATTAACGAAAAAGGCGGATTACGGGTTGATTGCCATGAGGCATTTGACGACCGCATACCCACGCTCCGCCAGCGCCAAAGACATTTCCGACCATTATGGTTTGCCTGCTCCCGTACTAGCAAAAATCCTTCAGACCTTAGCTCGAGGGGGCTTTCTGGCCTCCGAACACGGCGCGAACGGTGGATACCGACTCAGCCGCGGACCTGAGCAGATCACCGCGTTCGATATTGTTCGTGCTATCGATGGACCGATCTTTCTTACCTCCTGCTTTACGGAAAACGGAGACTGCGAACATCACAAAAAGTGTTCCATCCGAGATCCCTTGCGGCGCATCCACGAAGGGATCATTAATCTTTTGAATAAGATGACCATGGCCGAGCTCGCCGTCGACTCCGATCCGGCACTTAGCGCTTCGCCTCTGGGCTTAATTTCCAGCGCCAACCTGACCATTTTGAACAGACATCAATTATGAAACCCATCTACTTCGACAATCACGCCACGACGCAGTTGGACCCCCGCGTACTGCAAGCCATGCTTCCGTACTTCACCGACCTGTTCGGCAACTCCGCCAGCCGCAATCACGCCTACGGCTGGGAAGCGGAAGAGGCCGTTGAGAAATCGAGGGGCCAAATCGCCTCGCTCATTGGCGCCAACTCCAAAGAAATCGTCTTCACGAGCGGCGCCACCGAATCGAATAATCTAGCCATTAAAGGTGTGGCCGAGATGTATGCCGAAAAAGGCAACCACATCATCACCGCCGCCACGGAACACAAAGCCGTCCTCGATACCTGCAAACACCTGGAAAAGAAGGGTTGCCGCGTAACCTATCTCCCCGTGATGGGCGACGGTCGGATCGACATGGAAATGCTGCAGAGCGCCATTACCGACAAGACGATCCTGATCAGCATCATGTACGCCAACAATGAAATCGGGGTGCTGCAACCCATCGCCGAGATTGGCAAGTTGGCAAAGGAACGGGGCGTCCTCTTCCATAGCGATGCCGTCCAAGCCGTTGGCAAGG
>JBKJLJ010000633.1:0-5773 GCA_046597015.1 Bryobacteraceae bacterium | reverse complement strand
GTTAGGGGGGAGGCGGCGGTGGAGCTTCGTAGTGGTGGGGACGCTCGTGACGGCGGGTTTAGGATGGGCCCGGGTGGTGCCGATTTACGATTCGATCAACGTGATGGTGACGGGGCTGCCGGCCGCTCATTGGCGGGAAGTGAATACCCAGTGGCTGCACCCGACGATGCTGTTTCCGCTGCTGGCGCTGGGAGTGGTGGGCGTGTGTCTGTGGCGGAGAGCGCCAGGATGGGTGTGGGCGATCGTTCTGCTGGTGGACGTCTGGAGCGTGAATCGGACGATCTATGCGAATCCGAATACTTCGACGCTCTACGGGCGGGAGCGGAAGAGTGAGATTCGGTATTTGTTTGACCGGGGGTATGATCCGGTGCACGAGCGCATTCTGCCGATTGATCCGCGGGTGGATGAGGCATACCCACTCCAGAGCATGATGTATGGGCTCAACGTGGCGAACGACTATACGCCGATGTGGATGAAGCGGTATCAGTCCCTGACGGGCTTTGCGTTGAACGGCGCGGGGGGCGAGTTCCTAGTGGCGCGGCAGGCGCTACTGTCGTCGCTGGGGGTTCGGTTCATTTTGACGAAGGTGCCGGACAGCGCGGCGGCGGTGCGGGGGGCCAGGGTTTACAAGGAGATGGCGTCGTCGCGCGAGGGGATTACGGTATTTGAGAACCCCGGTGTGCTGCCGCGGTTTCGATTCGCGGAGGAGGTGGTACCGGTGGCGGATTTGGCGGCAGCACAGGCGTTGTGGGGAAATACGGGTGGGTTTGAGCCGGGCCGGCAGGCGATGGTAGAAGGGGCTCAACAGCCGGAGACACTGAGTCGGGGGCGGGTGGTGGGCGAGCGAATTGAGGATATGCGAATGGAGTGGCGGTTGTCGACTGAGGGGGAACGTAGCCTATGGGTCGTGGCCGATACGTGGTTCCCGGGCTGGACGGCGACGGTGGACGGCAGGCCAGCGCCGATTGAGATCGTCAACGGTTGTGTGCGGGGGGTGTTTGTCAGCGGCAGCGGCGAGCACGTCGTCGAAATGCGCTTTTGGCCATGGAGTTTAACGGTTGGTTTCGGGCTGACGGCGTGCGGACTGCTTGTTGGAGCAGCGCTAGTTCTTTCCAAACGCTAACTGGATGAAGAGCATGACGACGGCGCCGACGAAGGCGGAGGCCGGGATGGTCATGACCCACGCCCAGATGATATTGGTGGCTAACCCCCAGCGAACCGCTTTAAGACGCTGAATCGAACCGACGCCAACGATGGCACCCGCAATGACGTGGGTGGTGGAGACGGGCATTTTCAGGTAGGTGGCAAAGAGAATCGACATGGCGGCGGCCGTTTCGGCGCTGAACCCCCCGCGAGGTTTCAGACGGGTGAGTCGACTGCCCATGGTTCGAATGATGCGCCATCCCCCGCTCAGCGTACCGAGGCCAATCGCAATGTGGGCGGCGAAGATAACCGGAACGGGGACGACGAAGGTGTTTAAGTATCCAGCGGTGACCAGAACCCCGGTGATGATGCCCATGGTTTTCTGAGCGTCGTTGGTGCCGTGGGCGAAGGAAAAGATGGCCGAGCTCAAAAGCTGCAGCAATCGGAACCAGCTGTCCATCTTGGTCGGGGAGGCTCGGCGGAAGATCCAGAAGATAGCAATCATCAGCAGGTAGGCAAGCAACATGCCGAGGAGAGGGGAGATGACGATAAAGGCGATGGTTTTGATCCATCCATCGATGACGAGAGCTTCGAAGATGTGGGTGACGCCGAAGGTCATGGCGACCTTAGCCATGGCAGCGCCGCCGTATCCGCCGAGAAGGGCATGGGAGGAACTGGTGGGAAGGCCGAAATACCAAGTGATCAGGTCCCACGTGATGGCCCCGAGCAGTCCGGCAAGGATGACATAGGGGGTGACGATTTTGAGGTCGACCATGCCCTTGCCAACCGTCGAGGCGACGCCCGTTTCGAAAGCGAAAGCGGCGATAAAATTCCAGAACGCCGCCCAAGCAACGGCTTGAAAGGGCGACAAAACGCGTGTTGCGATGATGGTGGCAACGGAATTAGCGGCGTCGTGAAAGCCGTTGATGTAATCGAAGGCCAGCGCGACCGCGATAATCAGGGCTACCAGGATGAGGGTGGTATCCATGGCGCGGGGCTAACTGTTTTTAACCACGATGTTCTGCAAGGCATCGGCAACATCTTCGCAAGCGTCGGCGGTACTTTCGAGGTAGTCGTAGATTTCTTTGAGTTTGATGACTTGGATCGCGTTGGTTTCGTTGTCAAACAGGTCAACGATAGCTTGGCGGACAATATCGTCAACTTGACCTTCGATTCGATTGATTTCGATGCAATGCTGAATGATCCGGGGCATGTCGTCGAGTGCGGCGACGGCTTTGGTCAACTCGGTCGAACAGGTCTGGAGGAGTTGACAGATCTGAATGATCGGCTGCGGGATGGGGTCGATGCGGTAGGACAGCAAGCGATGGGCGGCATCCTCAATTCCGTCGAGCACATCATCGAGGTGGGAACAAAGAGAATGAATATCCTCCGGATCCAATGGCGTGATGAAAGTTTGATTCAGCCGCGTGAAGACTTCATGAAGGATTTCGTCCCCTTCGTGCTCAAGTTCTTCAATGCGGGGGGCCATCAGTTTGAGATGGGAGTTCCCCTTGGTGACCCCGTCAGCCAAAGCCGCAGCGGCTTCGGCGATAATCCGCGTCTGACTGTTGAATTGTTCGAAAAATTTCTCTTCCTTGGGAAGAAATCTCATAGCGCCTCAGTGAATGCTACCTGGCAAAGTTTCAAGAGTGTGGTTCGGCGGAGATCAGTGAACCCTTAGTGTCGCAGAGGGTTTTTTGAACCGCAACGCCAAGTTGGTTACAGATCCATGACAACCGGGAAGTGGTTAACGGACGGCGCGACGGCCGGTTTGCCGCCACAGTCCTCAGGAAGATATCGAGGGTCGAGGAGACGGGAAGTCTCGAGGTTACCCATAGCCGAAAGGAGGTTTTCTTTGAGAAACGGGTGTTCGGCTTCGAGATCCTTGAAAATATGCCGTAGAGTTCCCCGCACAGTGCCCGTTTTTTGGGAACATCCGCAGGGAATGACCGGGGCCGAGAGTTGGGCGGCATAGGCGGTGGTAATCGCCTCGCTGACGTAAACAAGGGGCCGGATCAGGCGGAAGTCGCCTGCGGCTGAGTTGGTGACGGCGGGAAGAGCAGCCATACGACCGGTATACATGGCGTTGCGCAGGAGCGATTCGCAGAAATCGTCCATCGTATGGCCCAGGGCGATGACGTTGACTCCCATGCGCTTGCCAACTTCGTAAACGGCGCGGCGGCGGAAACGGCTGCACAGGTCGCAGCCATGGTCGGGTTGCTCTTCGAGGAGGCGAAAGCTAGGCCCATCCTCAAAATACTCCCAATGGACGCCGCGAGCGCGGAGATATTCACCAAAGGGTTTGATAGAGGCTAGAAACTTGCCCTGCTCGATAGTGAAGGCGGAGACGGTAAATTGAATGGGCGCTCGCTTTTGGAGTAGCAAGAGGGCTTCGAGCAAGGTCACAGAGTCCTTGCCGCCCGACAGGCCCACGGCTACGCGGTCGCCGTCACGAATCATGTCGAACTTTTTAATGGCTTCGCCCACCTTGCGGAGGAGCGTTTTTTCGAGTTCCAAGCTTTTCTATTATAGCCGCGTGAGTGAGGTAAACTTAAAAAAGATCGTTCGAGAGGAGAAGTGGCCGAGCGGTTTAAGGCACCGGTCTTGAAAACCGTCGTACCCGAGAGGGTACCGTGAGTTCGAATCTCACCTTCTCCGCCATTTTACGCGCTACTCATTGCTTCAGGTGAAAGCGCACTAGTACTAGGTGTATTTCCCAATAGGAATGGCCTAGTACTTCGGTCATAATCGCTTCATACCAACTCCCCAGGAGACCTTGCTATGAACACCTTGATCTTTTTTGTTGCTCGCCTTGCCCAGAACCGCAAAGGCCAAGACTTGATCGAATACGCCTTAATGGCGGGATTCGTTGCCGTAGCCGCCGGAGCGGTCATGCCCGACGTTTCGGCCTCGATCAGCACCGTCTTTTCTAAAGTAGCTTCCGCGATGACTTCAGCCGCCGCTGCTTCCTAAGGAGCCGAAGGGAGGGGCGCGAAGCAGTAGCCTTTCTTTTTCAGGCCCGTTAGGAGTGGATCGAGCATGGGCCAGTAAGGTTCCCGGCGCGACCAGATGCCCAGGTGCATCACGAGGATTTCGTCTTTTCCGATGGAGCGCAGCGATCTTTCGAGTAAGCGGCGGTTCGGGAACGCCTGGCTGGACAGTTCGTCACCCAGGAAACCATTCGGCGTCCACCCTACATGCCGGAAGCCACAAGCTTGCGCCATACGGAGGACGCCGGGGGTTGTTTTGCCCCCGGGGGCACGCCAGAGAGGATCCAGATGGTGGCCGGTCATTTCGTGGAAGCGTCGGTCTACCCGGCGGAGTTCCTCACAGACGCCGGCTTGATCGAGCGAGTCGGGTTCGCCTCCTTTGAAGGGGACGTAAGCGACGCGGCCGTTGGGAAGATCGCGGCGGAAATAGAAGTGGCGCCAAGTGTGGGAACCGAACTTGTGTCCGTCGGCGACGAGCGAGCGCCAGAAAGGGGCCCATGCGACGTCCAGCGTGGTGTCGCCGCGCTTGGTTTTTTCATCCGCGAGGAAGAACGTAGCCTTGACTTGATGCTTCCGGAGGATGGCCGCGATCTCCTCGGCCGGCTCCATGTTGCCAGTGTCAATAGTCAGATAAAGGGTACCCGAGCAGGCAGCGGACAATTGAGCGGCGATCAGCAGCGTGGCGGCAAAGAGCTTCATCGGAAGGTTTGACGGGGTCCGTGGGCCGACAGGTAGATGCCGTGGGGGGACTTGCCGACCGCGATTTGTTGGATAACTTTTTTCGACGTCAAATCGAGGACGGAAACTTTTCGGGCGAAGCGAGAGGTGAACCAAAGCTCTTTCTTGTCGGCGGAGAGCTCCATGCAGTCGGGGCCGCCGGGGGCTTGGTAGCGATCAACGACGGTCAGGGTGTCCTGGTCGATTTTGGTAATGACGGCATCGACGCGATTGGACTGATAGACGTGGCGACCATCACCGGCCGCAATGAAATTGTGAGCACCCTTGCCCGTGATGATCTTTTTGACTTGCTTGCGGGTCCGCCAGTCGATGACTTCGACGTAGTCCCGGCCCATGATGCCGATGAGCAAGTGTTTGTCGTCGGGTGTCATCCAGATGCCGGAGGGGAGCGAACCTACGGGCATCCGCCAGAGTTCCTTCTGCGTTTTCAGGTCAATCGCCATCAATTCGTTCGTGTCTTGCAGGGTGATGAATACAAACGAAGAAGACTTGTCATAGGCCAGGTGACTGGGAGTCTTGGCCGCCGGCAAGCGTTTGAGAAGCTTGAAATCGGTTCCTGAATAGATGTCGACGCGGTGCAAGCGGAGAGAGCAGGAGACGAAATACTTGCCGTCAGGACTGAAGCCGATCTGGTAGGGGTCGGCGATGTCACGAATGCGATTTTTGATTTCGCCCGAGTTCCGATCGAGAAAGACCAGTTCATTGGAAGCGGCGTTGGCGACAATCAGGAACTTGTCGTCCGGGGTGGCGAGTAGATGGTGGGGCTCTTTGCCGATCCGGAAGCGCTTGGTCTCTGTCCGGGACTTTTGGTCGATGAGAGAAATCATCTCGTCGCCCGAATTAAGGACCACGACGAGTTGAGCGGAGAGCGGCAGGGAGAGAGTGAAAAGGAGGAGCGCGAC
>JBKJLJ010000623.1:0-2836 GCA_046597015.1 Bryobacteraceae bacterium | reverse complement strand
ACGAAGACCTCGGCTCGCGGCTTCGGGTTTGCGACGGAGGTGCATGTGCGCAATTTTCTCGATTGTGTGCGGACCCGGCAAACTCCCACCGCCCCCATGCGGTTAGGGTTCCAGGCTTGCCTCATCACCATGCTCGCCAACATCTCCCGGAAAACCGGGCGTCGCGTTCGCTGGGATGATCGGGCCGGCAAGGTCGTCTAGGAGTCCGTCGGAGATAGATTCCGGTACACCTGGAATCAAAAGCTTACAGACACTTTGCAGATGTACGTTCCTCGTCAGTAATTGAACGAATCCCTTTGCCGCGCGAAAGTTGCCGTGCCGCCGAATGACGGACCTATCGTCCGTTCCTGCGCTAAAAGCGCAAAGGATCCAAAAAGCGCGACAAAGATCAGATATCTCATCTAAAACCCACGCGATTCTATTGTCTTTTCTGTTTGTCGCGCCGAAAAAGCACGAGCATCGACGGAGGTCATCAGGCTCGATCGTTGCAGTCGATCAACATTGAAGTTGCCGGAGCGGTAAAATCAAGAATTAAGTCTGTCACGCGCCAACGGCGGAAGTAGACCGGGAGTCGAGGAATGAGCATCGCTGAGCTTCGAACTGCTAACGCTGAATCCATTGGGGCGATTTGCCGTGAGTTCCACATCCTCGAAATGGCAGTGTTTGGTTCGGTCGCCCGGGCCAGTGCCCGTGACGACTCCGATATGGACATTTACGTCGACTTTGAGCCGGGCTACCACCCAGGCTTGGGCTGGTTTGATCTAGAGGAAAAACTGCAAGGAATTTTTGGGCGCCCGATTGATCTTAGTCGAAAATCACTGCTCAAACCCAGAGTGCGGCAGGAAGCGCTGCGAGATGCGGTGATCCTATATGCAGCGTGATCTAGACCGACTGGAGGACATATTGGCCGCCTCGGCGGACGTGATCGAGTTTTATTCTGGCTTGACCCGTGACAGCTTCGCGCAAGCAAAGGCAATCCGACTGGCGATTCTCCATTCTTTGACTATCATCGGAGAGGCGGCCAACCGCCTCTCGCCTGAACTCAGAAACAGCCATCCCGAGGTGCCATGGGGACGGATTATTGCGTTCCGTAACCGATTGGTGCACGGCTACGCAGAATTGGACCTGGATCTTGTCTGGGAAGTTGCCGGCAAGCTCGTACCGCCTTTGCGAGAGCAACTCGCCGAAATTTGGGTTCAACTGCACAACGAAACGCGATAGGAGAGAGGTCGATTGTCGACCAGCGGCGGTCGATTCGAATACCGGCAAATTGGGGGCGGACTCGATTGGTTCATAGCCAGACTTTATTGAATCCGAGGCTGCTCCCGCCTGGTTGTCCGGCGGCCGGTACAAGCAATACAAGTCGCACAGGGATCTACCAGATTGATGCGCTGAAAGGCGGCGCCAGTCTCGTCTCCACCCACAGAATTAGCAGGAACCCGCATTGGCTACCGGATGGAAGCCAGCATCAACACTGACCGGCTCGGCAGTCATAATCGTGACGGACTCACCGGCAAGTACCCTTGGTCGGAGGCGGTTGTTCACGAACGCCTAGCTAGGCTGGGGGCAAAGTCTCGTCTACCGTTGGACGGACGACCCAAAGTTTGTGTCGGAAGTCGGTGCCTCTACTGATCCATCTTCGCTGCCAGCCAGCGGAATTCATTCGTGTCCATGCTTGCTACTCGAAAAGCGTGACGACTCTCGCCAACCCTTCCTCCATGATGGGCCCTGGCAGGGTATCAACCTTGTCGGCGCGGCGGGCGAACTCGCCGCCTTTGGTGATCGGCAGAATTACCGGCAGCTTGATGGCTTTATTGAACTCGGCTGGCGATTGGACCAGAACGGGGCGGCTGCCGCTTTGCTCGTGCCCTGCAGTCGGTCTCGCGGTCGATGGCGCGGAGATCGGCGCGTGCTTCTGGCCACCAGATGACGGCGAGGCGCTTGGACGCAGCGGCGTCGCTCACTTCGTCATCTTCACTAGGTTAGGCCGAACTCGCGCAAGATCTCGTCGTGGGGAATGCCTTCGCCACGTGCCAACGAATCGCGGGAGCGATCCAGGGCGGCGGCGGTCTCCGCCGTGATCTCTTCTTCTTCCACGGGAGCCTTCGAGAGCGAAACCGGGAGCGGCTCGGGAGCTAATATTTCGAGCAACTGAGCAACCGCGGTGAACTACGCCGGACCAAGGCGGTCCAGCAGTTGATGAGCTTGTTGCCTGTCCATTAATCTTCCTTCCTCCGGCCCTCAGACTCGGCGTGCCGTCTTCAAGCGGCGACTTCGAGGAACGTGTCAATCGTGCGCGGCACCGTTGTTTGCTGCATGGGCAGCAGGCTGAACTTGGAAACACGTCGCATTAGAGTAAAGCGCAGAAAACGGGCTACTTCCACTCTAGAGTATTATAGGCTCGGAAATCATTGGGACGTGTCCGTTTCATGAAGATTTGACGCCGAGTTTGGTGGAGTCGCCGCAGTCGAATAGGTGGCATTGCCTCGGAGCTTCTAATGCGGGCGGATCGACCATGGATTGGATGATGTAGACAAAAGGGCGTAAGCTTTCGGCATGCGTTTGAGCTTCTTCGCGCCGGTGATTCTTCTTTAGCCGCCGGAGAGGGGCGGGAAGTGCGTAGCCGGACCCTTCCACCCGTGCGAACTCACCCGTGACAAGGGGTGAAAATTTATATTTCCCTCTAAATCAATTACTTGAAATAGGCTATCCCCAGATTCCTCCCTTTTCGCCCTGTAGCGTGAAAGCAGGAGTCCAATATGACTGAAGAGCAAAAAATCCGTCGCGCCGAACTAGCCCGCGAAAACGGCCGCAAAAGCCGCGGCCCCGTCACACC
>JBKJLJ010000285.1:0-4339 GCA_046597015.1 Bryobacteraceae bacterium | reverse complement strand
GGAACTGGCCATTGCGCTTTTGGTTGAGGACATTGACGGCTACCGGGTGGATATCCTGCGCGGTCAGGTTGCGGAGGGTGACGTTGCCGGGGGTGGTGTTTGTGAAGAACTTGGCTTCCAAGCCAGGGATCTGTTCGGCGGGGAAGGCACGGATGCGGGTGAGGTAATTGTTCGCGAAGGCCGGGTTGCCCTGGGCGCCGGATTGAAGCCACTGGTTGGCGACATCGGCGATGGACTGGCGGTTGCGGGTTTCGCCGAGGCCGACGGGAACCCCGGTGGCGGCGATGGCGCGTTGGGCGAAGCCACTGATGAAGTCCGTGCGTTGGACGGAGGCGAAGAAGAAGGTTTTGTCGCGAATGATGCGACCGCCGAGGGTGGCCCCGGTTTCGTTGCGGCGGAACTTGGGGCGGGCGGCACCGGAGCGATTGAGAAAAAACTCGTTGGCGTTGAACTGTTCGTTCTGGAGAAAGTGATAGCCGGAGCCGTGATAGGAGTTGGTACCGCTGCGGGTGATGAGGGAGATGTTACCGCCGCCGTTGCGGCCGGTGGAGGCGCTATAGAGGGCGGTCTGCATTTCGACCATTTCGAGGGCGTCGAGGGGGACATTGATGGTGCTGCCGAGGCCGCCGCTCGCGTTCATCATGTTGGTGGCATCAAGGCCGTTGATGGCCATGGAGTTGTTAGTAGGGCGGGCACCGTTGACGGAGGGGTTCAGGGATTGTGAACCGTCGTCGGCTTGGCCACCGGGGGAGGTGGCGAGGTTCATACCGCGACCGGTACGGTCGGGGAGGGGGGCGTTGACGCCGGCTTCGGCGACGAGGAGATGGGTGATATTGCGGGAGGAGGTGGGCATGCTCTGGATCTGTTGAGCCGAGAGCGACATGGATTGGGTGGCGCGGTTGGTTTGGAGGAGGTCAGCACCTTCGATGATTTGGACCTGTTCGGAGAGGCCGCGGGTGCGGAGTGTGAGTTTGAGCTGGGCGGGGGTGCGTTCGGTTAGGCGGACGGCGGCGGTGGATTCCTCAAAGCCCGCGAAGGCGGCGGTGAGTTGGTAGGCGGCGCAGGGTACGGCGGAGAAGTTGGCGACGCCTTCGGCGGTTGTAGCGGCTGAGAGCACGCGACTGGTGGTTTGATCGCGGAGGCGGACGGAGGCGTTGGCGATACGGCCGGCGGAGGCGTCTTCGACGGAGACGGTCAGCGAGCACTGGGCGAAGAGTGCGAAAGGAAGTAAGAGGGTAGTACCAAGAAGACGCATACCCCGTAGAGTAGCGGCCCGGAGTTACTGGTTTATGAACAATTGGAGGCGAAGCTATGAATTCAGGACGGCGACGGCTTGGATTTCGATGAGGGCGCCGAAGTGGAGTTCTTTGACGGGGACGACGGCGGGGGGGGGGGGGACGGGGACGTCGGCGAGGAAGGCCGCATAGGCGGCGTTTACGGCTGGCCAATGGTCGATGCTGGTGATATAGAGCGTCACCTGGGTGAGGTTCGCGAGGGTGGCGCCGGCGGCTTCCAGGATGTGTTGGATGTTGGTGAGGGTCTGGACGGCTTGGGCGGTGACGTCGCCCGGGACGAGGGTGCCCTTGGCGTCGAGAGGGAGTTGGCCGGAGATGAAGAGGAGGTCGCCGGCGCGGACGGCTTGGGAGTAGAAGCCGGCGGGGGGAGGGGCGTCAGGAGAGAGGATGGAATGGGCCATTGTTTACCTTGCGATTGCTCTTCCCATGATACGCTCCGGATATGAGAGCAGGTGTTTTTGCATGTTTCGCGTTGCCTTTGCTTTCAGCGGGGGTTCAGGAAATGTCGGTGGGGGCGGCGGGGCCTTACTCGGATATCGGCAACCGAATCGTGGATGCAAAGCGCAAAACGATTGTGATGAGGGGAAGGCAGTTGGCGGCGTTTCGGATGGGAGATGTCGCGGGGAACAACCGGGCGGGTAAGGCGTTTGGGGCGCGTTCGGCGACCACCTTCAGCGCGATCCGGCTTCGCTTTAATATGGACACGGTGCGGCTGCCGGTCGAATCGAGCGAGGCGGGGATGCCCGGGTATTGGCGAGAGAACCGCACTTGGCCCTGCTGTATGGACAACGTGCGCACTTTTATGTGACTCCGTTGTGCGTACAAACTGACTGGCGGTGACAGAATGGCGAAGTAACACCAGGAAGGGTCAGGACCCCTGTGAAGTTATCGCCGAACATGATGTAACGGGCTTTGATTCCATCGGCTTGTTGGAGTACGGATCAGCGCCATTTCCTCTCGGCTTCGCACGACCGCTCAGTGCGGATTTGGGAATGTGAAACGGGCAACACGACACAAGTGCTGAGGGCCCATCAGGCGTGCCTTGTCGACGCTGCTTGGACGCTGGATCGCCGAACTGTACTTTCCTGTGATTCCGCCGGTGGACTTCAGTCGAGCGCCCTCGACGTAACGCCCCGTTCCGGTGGAGACTAGGCAGCGATGCCGGTGCCAGACTGCGCGTGGGACGGGGCGATGTGATCGGCTTGGCGAGGGATCCGCTGCGTTAGGCTTCGGCCATGACTTCGATTTCAACCAGGCAGCCGAAGGGGATCGCGGCGACGGCGAAGGTGGTGCGGGCGGGAGGGTTTTCTCCGAAGCGGCCGCGGAAGACCTCGTTCATGGGGCCGTAGTTGGCGATGTCGGATAGATACACGTTGCACTTCACGGCCTTGAGCATGGAAGAGCCAACGTGCTTCAAGTTGGCTTCGATCGAATCGAGGACCCACTTGGTTTGCTCCTGGATGGTGCCCCCATCGATCTTCCCAGTGCCGGAGACGAAGACGAAGCCGTTGGCGGTGATGACGGGGGAGTAGAGGGGGAGTTTGCCGTCGGTAGGGCGGCCGTCCTTCCAATGGGCCTGTTTCCCGGCGGCCCTTTTGTTGCCTTTGGCCGCTTCGGCGGCAGGGATGGCGAGGGCGGCGGCACCGGCGGTGAAGAGAGAACGTCTTGATTTTGACATAGTAATACGCTATCGCAGTTGGGAGCGGAGACCGAGGCGGCGGATCATGCGCAGGAGAGAGTTTGGATGGCTGCCGAGGAGGGCGGCCGCTTGCTTGTAGTCGCTGTCGGCCTGCGCCCAGGCTTCGATGATGGCGGTGCGCATGGCGAGGGAGAAGCCGGCGTGGGGCTTGGCGGGTTCGTTGCGTTCCTCGGGTAAATCGTATGGTTCGATGAAGCGGGTGGAGCCGAGGACGAAGGCTCGTTCCATGCAGTTTTTCAGTTCGCGGACGTCGCCGGGCGATGAGGACCGTTGCTTTCGGAGCGGGGGGACGTGCGCTGCGCTTTCGGAAGTCTGGTTAGACCGCATCGGCGTGGAATAGCGGAAGACTTACAAGAAGTTGGAGGTTGTTCCGGGCGGGTCCAGGAAGCGGTCGTGGGGATGAGCATGTAAAGGCGGTTTCCCCCAAGGTGAGATGCAAAGTATACTCTTTGAAACAAGCTATCCCAGTTTTCCCAAGGGGGTTACTACGCCGCTGGACCGTTTACAGCTTGAAAAAGTGTTTTTGGCGGCCCGGGCTATGAGTCCGGAGCAGGCGGACGAGCATGTCCGCGAGCAGTGCGGCGAGGATGAAGAGATGCTTCAGGCGGTGCTGCGAATGCTGCTAGAGGAGGGCGCGACGGAGGGTTTGCCCGCTGCCGCGCCCTCGAGACTGGAGCCCGGAGCGGTGCTAGCGGGGCGATTCGAGATAATCCGGTTCCTGGGCCGAGGCGGGATGGGCGAAGTCTACGAAGCGAAGGACTCGGTGCTGAACGGAACGGTAGCGCTGAAAACGATTCGGGCACATCATCTGAAGAACCCAACGACGGAAGGACGCTTCCGGCGCGAAGTGCAGTTAGCCCGGCAGGTGACGCATTTGAACATCTGCCGGGTATTCGATGTGGGCCATGACGGCGATTTGACTTTTTTGACGATGGAGTTTTTGGACGGTGAGACGTTGGGACACCGATTGAAACGGGAGGGCGCGATGACCAACGAACAAGCACTGCCGCTGTTGCGCCAGATGGCAGCGGGACTGGATGCGCTGCACGAAAGCGGCATTGTGCATCGGGACTTCAAACCGGGGAACGTGATGTTGACGAGGGATGGGCGGGCGGTGATCACGGATTTTGGTTTGGCCCGAACGATGGAAGGGGGAGAGCGATATACGCGGACCGGGGCGGTAATGGGGACGCCGGCGTACATGGCTCCGGAGCAGTTAGTGGGAGAAGCGGCGACGGCGGCGAGCGACTTGTATGCCTTGGGCGCAGTGATGAGGGAGATGCGGCCGGAGTGGGCGGCGGCGGCTGGGCGGTGCCTGGAGTTTGAGCCGGAGGCGCGGCCAAAG
>JBKJLJ010000519.1:0-2790 GCA_046597015.1 Bryobacteraceae bacterium | reverse complement strand
GTCATGGACCGGTTGGCGCGGTAGATGTGGGCCACGACACCCGCCTGCGAGGCCGGGTCGCCCGAGCCCGCGACGGTCAGCAGCCCATCGACGAAATCGGCAGTGGCGGACTCGATGGGAAACGGGTCCCAGCGCAGTCGGTTGGGGGGCGTCTCGACCTCGTCGAACGGACCCGAACGCAGCAGCCCGTTGCCGATCCGACGGAACGGCGCATGCATGGCCGAGGGCCGGATCTTGTAGAGCCATGTGCGAATGTTTTCGGCCCGCGGCGCAGTGAACGCCGTGCCGGACAGCACTTCGGCATACAGGCCGTGCGGCGGCTTCTGCGGGGAGTTCCTGCCAATCGGGAGTGCGCCGGGGACCGATTCGGTGGCGAATTCGTTGCCGAAGCCGGATTGGTAGGAGGGGAATTGAATGTCCGCTGGTGCGGCGAGAATGCGTTTGTGATTCGTAACCATTTTGCCTCCACTGCCCCCGGGGCGATGCTTTTACTTTACAGGCTCGGATACAGGCATGTCGCAGTCTGCAGACCGTTCTTGACGATATTCGATGCCAGGTCTTCACAAGCCCGCTTGGCCACTTTCGATGGCCCGCTGACGAGCAGCCTCATGTTGCTTGCAGAAACCATGTGAAAGGGTAATGCCTGGCGCCTGAGCAAGGCCAGTTCAGCGCCTTTGAGTTCTCGTTCGCAGCGGGCATAGACCACTTTGCACTCCTTGCATTCGGACCTGATCGGGTCGATGAACTCGCGGTTGGCTGCGCCGCACGCCTGCCGGCTTGCGGTTGCATCGTGGACGATCGTGAACTCCAGGCCCCCCGGGGCCGATATTTTTACGACGGGAAAGTAGGCCACGGCCTCAACGTAGAGCTGGGCCAGGGCAAGGCCGGCGCCAAGGAGCACGAGTGCCAGGAGCGTTTTCTTAACGGGTATTGCCCGGCCGGGCTTTCCCGCTCGAGTATCGGCCATGTTGCGAAGTTGTTCGAACGCTGCCGCGTCGCTAGTGCGCCGCAGTGCCAGGTGGGAGCGCAATGGAACCCAGTTGGGCAAAAGCGGCGTGGACGACTGGCGGGAACGTGCTGGCAGACGTCGTCAACGCGAGCGAATTATTCGATTTCACCATGGCGGCCATGCCCGAACCAAACGCCGCTGCTCCCGCCTCGTTGGTCGCGCTCACCGCTCCCTTCATGACCGAAATGTAGGTTCCAACGGCAATAGCCACCATGAAATCAGTCCCTTGGATCCCCAGAATGACGTCGCGGGTCTGCAGGGAAAATGCCCCTCTTCGACGGGCGGGGAACTGCCCCGAAATGGACCGAATGGCGCCCTTATTGAGGCGAAACTTGAAGCTGTCGGCGTTGGGCTCGGCTGGCGAAAACGTATATTCCGAAACCGTGATTTCCGTGTTTTCCCCGAGCACGATCCTCTGGCCGTCATCAAAATGGACAACCGCGTGGCTCTTGGCGCCGGTTGCGAGCGTCGATCCGGTGGCAATCCGGTGCCCCCTGCTTGCCTTGGTGGCGCCGCTCACGGAGGTGCTGGCGATCACGCTGCCCGACATGGACTCAATGCGCGAAGAGGCCGGTACGGAAAGCGAGAAGAGCAGTCCGCCGAAAAACGCAATAGTACGAAAATAACCGCTCATAGCGTTTTCAGCTCTCGAATCACGGCTCCGGGCCGATTATAGGCGAACGGTGGGAGCATTCACGATCATGAGCCCTAGGTGCAGGGTGTCCAATTGTTAACCGGCTCCCAGACCATGGCTCCCCGGACAATCGCTACTCCATCGAGCGTCTTCGGAAATCGGCCCGGCTCGTCGACTTGGATGCGGATCCGATCGGGGCCGATTTCTTTGACAGTGCCGCGGACCAGGTCTTTTTCCGAAATACCGACCCGGACGTACTGGCAGATATTTGCGCCAATTTTGGCGACGGCTGCGTGACGGGCGCTGGCGGTGACCTTGGATGCAAACTCAGCGCGCTCAGACTCCGTTTCGTGGCCGGGACGCGGTTTGGCTTGAGTACAAGCACTCGTGCAAAGGGATCCGGCAAGCAGGGCCGCGACGGCAGCGGACGACCAGGTCAATCCAACTCCCACGCGAAGTTAACCCCCGTCAGCCCCACCATTGCCCGTGGAGCGCCCTTGCGTTGCTCCCGCGAAGATTCCCAAAAAATGCGCCCGATGCCGTACCCCAGCAGGGAGCCCGCGACGACGTCCGAAACCCAGTGATCGCGCCGCGTCACGCGTGCAAGCGATGCGACTGCGGCGGCCGCATAGCTCCAGTTGGAGTCGTACTCCAATGCGAACGGGGTTGCGAGGGCCCACGCAAAAATGGCATGCCGGGAGGGGAACGAGTCCTGGCTCGAAAACGGCTTGAAGCTGGTTGCGCCGAGGCCCGCTTCGGGGCGCGCGCGGCCCGACAGGTATTTCAGCCCCGTGGACGCCAGGTAGGCGACGCCGGCCGACTCGAGTGCAATCATTCCAGTTCGTGAACGTACTGGGTCACTGGAGTCCAAGGCAGCCAGCGCCACCGCGCCCGCGCCGATGAAAGGGATGGCATTGCCGATCCGGCCGAAATTCTTCAGCCAGGCGCTGTTCGCGTGATCCTGCGCGTACTTATACCCGCGCTTGTCGAGGAGGCTGCTGCCGAGGATCAGACCGGTACCGAGGAAACCCGCTTTTAGCCAATCCACACCGAGAGCGGCGCGTCCGGCGTCCTTGAAGTCAGTGCCGACGCGGTTGACGCCGCGGTATCCGGGGAGGCTTTGGGCGAACGATCGCTGCGACACAGT
>JBKJLJ010000487.1:0-9429 GCA_046597015.1 Bryobacteraceae bacterium | reverse complement strand
CGACATCTGCCAGATGATCAAAAACGTCAAGGCCGCCGGCATCGGTGCCGTCAAGTACAACATGTCCATCCTCGGCGTCGTCTCCACCGAACCCACCAAGGGCCGCGGCGGAGCCATCCAACGCACCTTCCGCTATGCCGAAGGTAAGCAGGAACCGGCGCTTACTGAAGCCGGCCCCGTCCCCGCCGACGTCTACTGGGAACGCATCACCTACTTCCTCGAACGCGTCATCCCCGTCGCCAACGAATACAAAATCAAAATGGCCTGCCACCCCCACGACCCCGCCATGCCCAAAGGCAAAGGCTGGCGCGGCGTCGAAACCGTCCTCTCCCCCGAAGGCCTCAAAAAGTTCGTCTCCATCAAAGAGAGCCCCTACCACGGCCTCAACTTCTGCCAAGGCACCATCAGCGAAGGCCTCGTCGATCCCAACAAAGAGATCCACGACTACATTCGCTACTTCGGCACTCGCAAAAAAATCTTCAACGTCCACTTCCGCAACATTGAAGGCAGCTTCGGCAGCTTCACCGAAACCTTTCCCGACAACGGCTCCGTCAACATGCTCGAAGCCCTCCGCACCTACAAAGAGGTGGGTTACGACGCCATGATCATGCCTGATCACGTGCCCAAAATTCAGAATGATCCCGGAGGCGTCAAAGCGTTTTCCTACTGCTTCGGTTACATCCAGGCCGGCATCCAAATGTTAAAGATGGAAGGGTGAGCCCCGAAGATCTGATTCCGCTGCGTTGGTCCGGAGCCGCCCCGGCCCCGGACCTCGTCCCCTTCAACTGCGCCCTGGGCCCCGGAGCCGCTCTCCCCGCCCCCGACCTCACCTCCATAACCGTAGTCACCAACGCCCCCTGGCCCAGCGTCCGCATGAGCCGCACCGGAGCCGCCGTAGCCGGCCCCACCGGCGACCCATGGGTGAACGCCAACGGCTGGCGCATCCAGATGCTCCGCGCCCGCGACCACAAGCCCGTCTGGCTCGACACCAAACCAACCGCAACTAACCTCGAACTAGCGCTCGCCGAAGCCGAAGCCTACGGAGGCCGCTGGGTAGCTTCGGCTGACGCCACCACCTTCCCCAAACTCCAAAGCGCAGTCAATTTCTTCGAAGCCCGCAAGCACTGGAAAACCTGGCGCCCCGTCGCCCGCCTCGCGGTGGTTTCGGACTTCGCCGGCCCTAATGAACTCCCTTCCGGAGAGTATCTCAACTTACTCAGTCGCCGCCAAATCCCCTATCTCCTGAACGGCAACACCGAATCCACCCAAGCCATCGTCCTCTTTGACCACAAACCCGTACAAATCGAAGCCTATCTCCGTTGGGTCCGCGCCGGCGGTTTACTGATCGTCCCGCCCGGCACCCGCACCGCCCCCGCCCCCACAGAACACGGCCACAAAGTCTTCTCCGTAGGCAAAGGGCGAATCGCGGTAGCCGAAACCCCGTGGTCGGACCCGTATCTGGCCGCCACCCAGACCCATCTCCTCCTGAGCCGCCGAAACGATACTTTGCGCCTCTGGAACGCCGGGACCGTCAACGCGCACTACGTCGAATCGAAGGACGAAAAGTCCGCAGTAATCCATCTCCTGAACTACGGCCCCCGCTCCACGGACAACACAAGCCTCTGGACCGCCAAACCCTACCAATCTGCAACCCTGACCATCCTCTCCGGCCCACCAACCACCCTCCGCCCCGTCCCCGCCAACGGCGGAACCGAACTGGCCCTCCCTCCCCTCGGCCCCTACACCGCCATCGAACTCACCGCCTAGTGCACGACCGAGCGGCCCGCCCGGACAGGGGAACTTTCGTCAAATCCTGCAATGTCACCCAGGCGCAGCCGAATAAGTTTTGGCGCTTCGCCGTCCTCAAAATGGCAGCTAACGGCATCCTTCACCATTGGCTGAAGTTCCTGTTCAGTGTCCGCCGCTGTGAAGATCGAATGCCCCAATGCCCTCGCCGAGAAGCCACCTTCCGGGGCGTCTTCAAGCAAGAATATAATTTCGCTCATCGCAAAGACTCCAGAACCCCGCTACACCGGCCGGGAGCGCCAGATCAGCCTGAGGTTGCCCGGATTTGTTCGTCAAACTCCGCACCATGCGGCCCCGGCCTCCGCTACGGATGTCCACCTCGAGAAGAAGCCAAATAGCGAAGAAACCATCCGGATCATCTCAGCCCGCGAAGACCATCAGCCTGAGTGCCGTCGCCCTCCTACGCAAGCATGGCTGACCACTCATACAAACTCGCTGCCTCTCCTTGCTTACTTCCAGTCTTTCAAGCCACAGACGGTAAGTTGGTCGTCGAAAGGACCCGCGTCGTGACCCCTACCAACCGATTTACGCGCACCCAGCGCACCGCCTCCCGGCCCACGCTCCCCCGGAACGTCCTTCATCGAGCCCCCTTCGGCGATAAGCGATCTCGACTCCCCTTCCGAAGCTCGACCGGCAAGAAGTCCTTGACGAATCCGCTCACTCCCACCACAATCGAGATACTATCGTCACTCCGCTCCGAATCTCGGATTGGAATCGGGAGAAGACGGATCGACTTCAGCTGAGAAAGGGGATTAGGATCGTGAGCTTACGCAGTCGCAGTAAGACTTACACAGCCATGACGGCATTGGAACTGGTTTGCCCCCTTGCTCGCGAGAGACAGATGAAAAAAACTTTTAAACTCGGCGATCACGTCACCTGGAACTCCGAGGCCGGGCATGTCAGCGGCACCATCATCAAGATCCATATGCGGGACGTAGATTATAAAGGGTACACGCATCACGCTGATCCTGATGAACCGCAATATGAAATCAAAAGCGATAAAACAGACCATATCGCCATGCATAAAGGAGCGGCCCTAAAGAAGCTCAGCCGAAAATGAGACGCTCTACAGCTTCAGACCCCGGATTACGTTCTGAAGATCCCGCACCAGATCCTCTTCAAACCACCGGTTTTTAACCAGCCATGGCTGGTTGCGCGGAGAGGGATGCACCAGCGGAAGATAACCCAGCGGAAGATAGTCCTTCCATGCTTTGACGGTTTCTCCAAGCGTGTTTTTGCGACGATTCCCCAAATAATAAGCTTGAGCAAATTGCCCTATCACCAAGGTAAGCGTGATGTCCGGCAAGCATGCATCCAGCTGTCCGTGCCAGCGCGGAGCACACTCCGGACGGGGGGGATGATCCCCGGAGTCGGCCCTGCCCGGATAGCAAAAACCCATAGGAATGATCGCGACCTTACGCGGGTCGTAGAATTGATCGGCGGTCAGCCCCAGCCAGCCGCGCAGACGGTCGCCGGATCGATCGCTCCAGGGAATGCCGCTGTCGTGCACCTTTCGACCGGGTGCCTGACCAACAATACGCAGCCGCGCCGCTCGATGCGCCTGCAAAACAGGGCGAGCCCCGCATGGGAGGGCACCGGCACAATGGGTGCACGCACGAATATCCCGAAGCAGCTGCGGAAGTGTTTTCAGCATTTTTCACCAACCTCTGCCACCATGAGGGACTACAGTAAGGTCCCCTGCTCAGGCGGATAGGTAATACTCACCCCTTCCACCTGCGCAAAAACCGTGAGCTTATGGTTGCGGTAGCCGCTCTCGGATAAAATCTCGACCACCGGAACACCACGTACGCAGAGCGCGTCGGCCACCAGCGAACGGTGACATCGCCACGGAACCGCTTCGGCGCACAGGATAACCACCCGTTTTTGCCGGCTCATCTGGATGAGCCCTTCCAGCGCGTCGTGAAACGCCTCGGTCTGCATGTAGTCGGCATAGCCCCGAAATCCGTCGTTGCGCCAGCCCTGATTGGGAGAATCTTTCCGGGCGCGCCGCAGACCGCCCAGGGCCTGAATATGCACATACTCAATGTGCTCGTCGGTCAGACTGCCAGCTAGGGTAGTGCCGTCGAATTGCGGGTTATGACGCGAACGCGGGATCGTGCGGATGTCCGCGAGGCGTTCGATGCCATAGGCTTTCAACAAGGAGATAAATCGCTCGATTGGCAGCGTGGAATGGCCGACAGTGAAAAGAGCGCCTTCCGGCCAATGTACTTCTTGTGGCGGAAATTGTATGCTCATACCGATTTATTTCCACCTCCACTTTACCGCTGAGTCTCGGACGTACCGCTCGCGGCTCGCCAGCATAAAGGCTTCTACGATCGCTTGGCTGATCAGCACGGACTCGTCGAACGCAAAGGGCGCGGTCGGCGGGCATGTCGAGCTTCGCGATCCTTTCTGTCGTGGGAATCTCCCTATGAGTACCTGTTCCAGCAAACCAGAGACGGGGGTCTCGGCTTCGAAGAGGCAGACTTCCATACTCTTATCTGACCTTACTTCTCATCCGTAGTCTAGCGCCAGGTTCTCAGCTCTCCGAGCCTAACTATGGCGAGGGTGGGAGACCCGCACGCCCAAGGCCTACCCTCTGAGGTCGTCCGCCACGATCTCGCCGGCCATGTGCCGGATGCAACGACCTTGGGCGGCGCAGCCGATGCACCTTCAGTTCGCGCCTCATCCAATCTCCTTTTGCGGGCCAAAACTTGCTACCCGTTCTAGATAGTTTGGTGCTTTTCATACCGGAGGCGGAAAAGAACCGATCCAATCGGAGGAGGCACTCAGCCGTAGATTTCGAGACGGCGTCGCGGGTGGAGAAGAAACAATCCGGATCGTCTCAGCCCACGACGCCAATCAGCGCTGAGTCTATTTGGAACAAACCACTGACGAAACGCCAGCAAGCAGTGCTCGACAGAGTTGCCAGCAGGCAGGCTACTGGTAACGACGCCCATATCAACGACTCTGAACTCCCCGCACTTTCAGCCAAGCAACTCCCTCAGTTCAAACGCATCACAAGAGGATGGTTGCCGTCCGTTATCGCACTGCGTAAACCAACGGCGGCTGATGCCAATCGGGCAGACTCAAAATGTGTTCGGAGCGGTCATCCAGCGCCAGGATCTTCCGCGCACCACTGCCGAAACCATACAGTTACCCGATTCGACCATCGTCGCCTTCCGGCTCTCCATCCCTAGAATCTACTCCCAAATCCACGCGACGGCGTACTCTCGGAAGCACCGATCGCGGCTCGCCAGCGTCAAGTTTTCGACAATCGCTTGGCTGATCAGCAGACGGTCAAACGGATCCCGATGGTGCATCGGCAGCCCGTGCATCCCCAACGAGTGCGGCAGATTGACGTTGAGCGTTTTGGCCTGGAGCTTGGCAATTTGCCGAACATAAAAGGCGCTGTCGGAAGGCATGGCAAGCTTCCCGATGCTGACCTTCGTGGCAATCTCCCAATGAGTCACCACGCTCACCCAGCGCTCAACCAAGGGGTCGAGCAGCAGGCTCCGAAGCCGAGGCGGCAACTCGGCCGGATCCGCCATCGCGAAAAGAAAAGTATGGGTGTCGAGGAGCAGTCTCACGCTATTGCCCGAAGAGATCCCCGATCTCCTGATCGGTCAAAGGGTCATCCCAACCAGGTTTGAAGACCACCTGACCACGGGCGTCGCCCAGCACCGGAATAGGCCCTTGGATCGGCACAAGCCGCGCAATCGGCCGGCCAGATTTCGCAATCACGACCTCTTCTCCAGCCAGTACCTGCTCAAGCAAACGGGAAAGGTGGGTCTTTGCTTCGTGGATGTTGACTTCCATAGTCGCATCTTAGCTTAGTTTACAGACTTAGTCTAGCGTCCCTTTCTCACCACGCAGAGAGCAAGTATTGCGACGCTGAGAAACCGCCTGCCCATCGTTTGCTCGCTAGGACCTTCCGCCTCAAACTCACCCGCGATCTCCCTTAGTCAACCGTATTGGGCGGCGCCGTCGAGGCACATTTACTCGGTCACGGTCGTCCAAAAGCCAGTAGCAGAATCCGCCAACTCCTAGATTTATAATCTCCGCCCCACCGTTTCTGGCCGCGTCAAGCAAAAACCAGGCGTCGCCCCACCGGCTCCGGAACCGGATCGCCAAACTCCTTGGCACACGCGATCCACAAAGCGATCGCATCCTGAGCATTGCGCAAAGCCTCCTCCTGGGATTCCCCGTGAGCGGCACACCCGGCAAGTTGAGGGACCTCGGCGATGTATGCGTCGTCTTCCTTGCTCCAGTAAATGATCAATTCGTACTGAGTCATTCTCCACCTAATTTTGCTTCGAGTATCATTGCCCGCACCTGCTTGACTTGATAAGGTTTGGCTTGCGCACCCGATTTTTGGATATTGACCTTGGCAGGTACGCCGTCCTTTCGGAAAACGTGGTGACTTCCCTTGACCCGCCTTTCAAACCCTAAGCTTTCCAGCAGATGACACAATTCCTCAAACCGGATGGCCGCATCGGCTGTCCCGCTCAAAACTCGCCGGAGGACTTGGTCTGAAGCCACCCCAATATCGTACCAATTCGAGCCAGAGCGGCACATAACTCTCGGGAGCCGGAATGATGCACCCCGGCCCAGCCACTACCAACCGATTCTCGCTCGCCCAAACCATACCGTCTTGGCCCAGTCTTCTCTTGAATTTCGTCTTGCGAGCCAAAACGAGTTATCCGTTGTGTAGAGTTTGCTGCTTTTCGCAGGGGACGAGCAAAAGTACCGATCCAAGCGGAGGAAGCGTTCAGGCTAGATCTCGAGACAGCGTCGCGGGTTTTCTCTGACCCCGACCTCATAACTCCCTAAGACCGCGCAATCGACGGCGAGCAACGCTGGCTTCGGGCCGGTGGGTTTCGGGCCTGTCTCCCTTGAGGAGAAGCCAAATGGCCACCAAACCATCCGGATCGCCTCAGCCCGCGAAGCCAGTCACCATGAGCTCCGAGTCGATATTTGGCACAAACCACGCAGGGAGGTCTAATTGTCGCCAATCAGCTCCCCTGAAACGCTCCTTGGCGTCCGTTAGGGCGCTCAAACAGAATGTTCTCCTCTGCGGCATTCCATCGCCTTAACCCCTATCTGTCGGCTTAGACAGGATCTGGCATCGAGTCGTCGCCATGATTTCGCACAGCGCCGGTCCGTGACTGTGGCTCAACGGCCTATCATGAAAAAGAGGTCGAACATGGCTGACACAAATACGGATATTGACTGGTTGGCTTGCGAGTTAATCGAGCAGATTCCAGGCAAGGTATCGGGACGCCCCATCGTGCGCGGTACGCGAATTCTACCCGACGCAGTCGTCAACAGCTACGATTCCGGATTGACGATAGAGGAGATTCATGAGGACTACCCAGGACTCACCCTCTCTCACGTTCACCGGCTAGTCGAATTTGCGCACGCCCTGCGAGGACAACCCGTTTCGTGAACGTTCTGCTTGACGAGAACCTTCCGCATCGGTTGCGGAACTCTCTCGACGCTCACGACGTCTTTACGGTCCGGTATCATGGCTGGTCGGGACTAAAGAATGGGGAACTGCTCAGCGCCGCCGAGACTGGAGGCTTCGAGCTCTTCCTCACCGGCGGCCAAACCATTTCTTACGAACAAAACCTCACGAGCCGCCGAATCGCCGTATTGGTGTTGTCGGCCATTGAATGGCACATCATTAGCCCGAGTTTGTCGGCGATACAGGCCGCCATTGATACGGCAACGCCGGGATCGCATCGAAGAATTGAGGTAGGTTCGTTCCATCGAAAGCCTCCTGATTCACAGCGGATTCCTGCTATCAAGGCAGCCGTTGGCTCGAAGGGGCCACGCCCGGCGACAGTCATGTCGAACTGCCTAAGAAGGGTGCCGAAATCGGAACCTGGATCTGTTTTGAACCCCACGCTCCAGTGTCCGAAGCTTCGACCGACGGCAGGTAACGCGAGCCGCTCAACTGGGCCCGCAAGAGTTGGGGAATGGGGTCCTGATCCAAAGCGCAGAACCGCTTCTTTCACCCAGGAAGAATTGCGGCCGCCGTGAAGGACGGCGGGCCCTCCCCGTCGGGTGAGCGGGACATCCCGTTTCCTCAAGACCGCTCTGCAAATCAACAGCGCACCGCCGTGAAGGCACGGAATCCAAGGGCGAGGATCTCGCCCATCCTGCCGTGCCAGAGCGAGCCCATTGTGCGCAGTTCCTCAGGAGATCCGGCTTTACATCCGCTGTGTTTGCGCCGGTTAACTAGTTGCGACGTCACCTTCTCGCGCTATCAATGAAATGGGCTTCTCCAGTACCTTCCCCGAAACAACTTCGCAACTATTACGTGATACTTTATGGTCAAGGAAGAAACAGCGATCCCCGTACACCCATGAACTACGAGCATCTCGCCCGGAAAAAGGACGAGTTGGACGCCTTCCGTCCGCTGCCCACCGCGCTCGTCCGCAACCTCGACGAGTGGTTCCGGGTGGAGCTCACCTACACGAGCAACGCGATTGAGGGCAATACGCTGACCCGCCGGGAAACAGCCGTCGTCATCGAAAGAGGCTTGACCGTCGGCGGCAAGAGCCTGCGGGAACATCTGGAAGCCACAAATCACGCCCGCGCCCTCGATGCCGTACATTCCCTCAGCAAGAAGCGTCCGTCGCAACTCGCGTCGCACGACTTGCTCTCTCTACAGGCATTGATCCTGCACGCCATTGATGACGCAAGCGCAGGTAGGTACCGCAACGTGCCGGTGCGGATTTCGGGGTCGCCGGTCGTGATGCCGAATCCGTTCAAGGTACCGGACCTCATGGAGGAGTTTCTGCGTTGGCTCACCATCAGAAATGCCCTGCACCCCGTCGCCTTCGCTGGCGAGGCGCATTACCGTTTGGTGACGATTCCGATGGCAATGGCCGTACCGCGCGGTTGCTGATGAATTTGCTCCTGCTGATCAGCGGCTATCCGCCCGCGATCATTCACCCTCGCGACCGGCTCGCGTATATCGGCGCGCTCGAAAAGGCACAGCTAGGTGGCTCCCGGTCAGACTTCGACGTCTTAATTGCCAAGGCCGTCGGTCGGTAGCTCGACATTTACCGCAATGCCGCCCGTGGCGAATCCGCCGAGGCGGAGCCCCGCGAGTTAGCTCGTATGAAGATTGGTGCGGTGGCCAAGGCGGTGGGCGCCACCGTACCGACGATTCGGTATTGGACGGCTGGAGGTCTGCTGAGCGTGGCAGAAGTCACCGCCACGGAATACCAGATGTACTCGCCGGACATAGTCGACCGATGCAAGCGCATCCTGAAACTCAAGGAGGAGCGGTTTACACTATCCGAAATCAGAGCGCGTCTCGAGTAAAGCTGGTGCTCTCGCCGTCTTATTTCAGACTTCTTCGACGAATCTGTCACTTTGCAAACTAGCTGTCGTATGCCCTTGTACGCTATTCGACCGACACTTTGCAGGATATGTTGATGCAAGTGATTGAGGCGTGGGGCTCACGGTCGCTACCCTGATCACTACTCATGTTGAATGCGCCACAAAACCCAGAGCTTCTTCAATATATACTATGCCCAGGTCGAGCCACTTCGGTGCTCTCGACCGTATTGGAGAACCATGCGTAAACACCTCGCCCTTGATTTTATT
>JBKJLJ010000322.1:0-6550 GCA_046597015.1 Bryobacteraceae bacterium | reverse complement strand
TCGGCGTGCAACCAGAACTTGGCGAACTGCTTGCCCGTGACGGCCTCGCTCTGCGCGATCTCGTTCTCATGGTGCGGAAACTGCAAGTCAATGCCGCCGGCGTGAATGTCCAGCGTCGCCCCCAAATATTTCATCGCCATCGCGCTGCATTCAATGTGCCAGCCCGGCCGCCCGTCGCCGATCGGCGTGTTCCAACTCGGCTCGCCCTCTTTCTTCTGCTTCCACAACACGAAGTCCCGGGCATCGTCCTTCTCGTACTCGTCCACGTCCACGCGCGCCCCCGCGATCATCCCGCCGAAGTCGTTGTGCGACAGCTTCCCGTACTCCGGGAACTTTGAAATCCGATAGTAAGTGCTACCGTCGGACTCATACGTAAACCCCTTCTCGCCGAGTTGCTGGATCAGGTCCACCATTTCGTCAATGTGCTCGGTCGCCCGCACCACCCGTTCCGGCCGCTCCAGGCGTAACGTATCCATGTCTTCGAGGAACGCCTCTTCATACTGCGCCGTATACTCGCGTAGCGTCTTGCCCTGCGCCATCGCCGTGCGAATAATCTTGTCTTCGACGTCGGTAATATTCATCACGTTGTTCAGCGCGAAGCCAGAGGCTCGCAGCCAGCGCCGCAGAATATCTTGAAACGTAAACGTTCGCAAGTTTCCGATATGGGCGTAGTGATACACCGTCGGCCCGCAGGTATACATCCGGACCGTCTTGCCATCTTGCGGTGTGAACGGTTCCAGTTGCTGGGAGAGTGAGTTATAGAAGCGAAGTGCCATCGGGAGGGGAAAGTCTAATGGTAGTTCACCCCGCTATCCCCGCGCCATTTTCGCCAAGGCGTTCCAGAGGAACTCTCCCTCGCCGGCAACCGTAGCTTCGTCAACTGTTGCCCCGAGTGGGGCATCTACCAGCCAGCGGGTGACCTACGCTCCGACCTACTCGCCCGCCTAGGCCAACTCTCTGCCGACTCCGGCGCCAGGGGCATCGCCATCGAGTTCGTCCTGTTCTCCCCGCAAAGCTGGCACGATGGCATAAAGAAACATCGAAACGATGGCCCCCGGCGGGGCGGCCTTCGCTCGCTAGAAAGCGCGAGGCGAATTGGACTTTTCAAATTTGACATGCCGCGCTGCTATGATTCCGAGAGTTGGAGCGATGCCAAGGAAGGTCCGGGAACTGATTGCGGAGTTGGAAAACCATGCCTTGGTCAATAGAGGCGGCAAGGGCAGCCACCCTTTCAGGCGAGGCCGGAGCCGATGCGAAAAAGTATCAGGAGAGAGCGGTCAATTCCGCAATAGCGGAGGCTGAGCAATGAAGGAAAGTACATTTTATGTGAAGATCGTGGAGTGGTCCGACGAGGACCACTGCTTCGTCGGTAACTGTCCCGGATTACTCTTCGGCGGCTGCCACGGCGACAACGAGTTGGCGGTTTTCGCACAACTATGCTCGACTGTCGACGAAGTGATCGATCTTTACAAGCGAGACGGCAAGCCGCTCCCACCGCCGACCAGCGGGCGGGATTTCGCCAGCAAGATACTAAGCGTGGCCTAGGCGAGTCGTTCCTTGCCCGGGCAGGCGGCCCGAAGTGCTGCTCCGCCGGACACCGGGCCAGTCTTCGGTTCGCTGTGCCGTCAGGGTTGCCACGACGATTCGCAGGCCGGGGCCGGCGGCTACGTCGTCTATCACTACGAGATGTTAGATGGGCAAAGGCGATCCCACCATCCCGCCCTCCGGCATTCCCGATCCAGAATTCAATCCGTACTATCGCCAGGTCTTTGAATTTCTTCGGGTGGGCCGGCGCTATGATCCAACTACCCCCTAGCCAGGACTCGGGCCCGCTCCAGACCGAATTTCTCGTTCTCGGGAGCCGACCCGAGCGGATCCAGCACCACATCAAAATACCCGTCCCGCCAGGGAATCTCTTCCGGATCCAGCGCATGAAACATCACGTTATCCAGCGTCGACGTCGCCGCCCGCGCCCGAGCGACCTCGTCCGCGCTCCCCATCCCCACCAGCGCCCCGTCCGGCACCTGCGCCGCCCAAGCGAGCAAGGTGCCGTCATCCGGAATGGAAAGGAGCAGCACCCGAAAGTGCCGTTCCCACTCCTTAGCCGCCAATCTTAACCAGGTTCCCGGCCAACACCGCTTCCGCGTCCGCCGCCGTGAACTCTTCCACCTTCGACGAAATGTTCATCGAGCAGAACTTCGGCCCGCACATCGAGCAGAAGTGGGCGTCTTTGAATCCCTCTTCCGGCAGCGTCTCATCGTGGTACGCCTTGGCCGTTTCCGGATCCAGCGCCAACTCAAACTGCCGCCGCCAATCAAACTTATACCGAGCCCGCGAAAGCTCGTCGTCGCGATCCCGCGCCCCCGGCCGATGCCGAGCTATATCGGCCGCATGAGCCGCGATCTTATAGGCAATCAAGCCCGCCTTGACGTCTTCCTTGTTCGGCAGGCCCAGGTGCTCCTTGGGCGTTACGTAGCAAAGCATCGACGCGCCGTACCAACCGATCATCGCCGCGCCAATCGCGCTCGTGATGTGGTCAAAGCCCGGCGCAAAATCGGTCACCAGCGGTCCCAGCGTGTAGAACGGAGCCTCATAGCAAAGCTCCTTCTCTTTCTCCACTTGCATCTGGATCTGGTCCATCGGCACGTGGCCAGGACCTTCGATCATCGTCTGCACGTCGTATTTCCACGAAATCTTGGTCAACTCGCCCAGCGTCTTCAACTCGGCGAACTGCGCCGCATCGCTCGCATCGGCCAGCGAACCCGGCCGCAGCCCATCACCAAGCGAGAAGCTCACGTCGTACTTCTGAAAGATCTTGCAGATGTCCTCGTAGCACTCGTACAGAAAGTTCTGTTTGTGGTTCTTCACCATCCATTCGGCCAGAATCGAGCCGCCGCGGGACACAATCCCCGTGATCCGCTTCGTCGTCAGCGGGATGTGCTGAATCAGCACGCCGGCATGGATCGTCATGTAGTCGACCCCCTGCTGCGCCTGCTCTTCAATCACGTCCAGCATCACGTTCTTATTCAGATCTTCCACCCGCCGCACGCGCGACAACGCTTCGTAAATTGGTACCGTACCGATGGGCACCGGGGAGTTGGCGATGATCGCTTTCCGGATCAGCGGAATGTCGCCGCCGGTGGAAAGGTCCATCACGGTATCGGCTCCGTACTTGACGGAGTATTGCAACTTTTCCAGCTCGCCGTTCACGTCGGACGTGGTGGCGGAGTTGCCAATGTTGGAGTTGATCTTGCAGCTCGAAGCGACGCCAATGCACATGGGCTCGAGCGAACTGTGGTTGATATTGGCGGGGATGATCATCCGCCCCCGGGCGACTTCATCGCGTACCAGTTCCGGCGTTAATTTCTCTTTCTTCGCGATGTACTCCATCTCCCCGGTGATCATGCCTTTACGGGCATAATACATCTGGGTCCGAATCGGATCGTTCTGGCGCGCGGCCACCCACTCAGTGCGGATACTCATAATCCGATTATCACCTAGAAATGCGTTCCCGGACGCCGTCCCCCGCTATACTGATCTCCATGCAAGCGACCGCTGCGCTTCTCACGCTCCTCCTCCCCGCTATCCTTTCCGCCGCTGTCTCGCTCGACGAATACCGCGCCCGCCGCGCCGCCGTCCGCGAACGCCTCGTCAAAGACGAAGCCGTCCTCGTCCTCTATGGCTCCACCGAATCCGAACGCGGTGACCTCCGCTCCCGCTTCTTCCAGGAACCCAACTTCTATTACCTCACCGGCTGGACTGACCCCGGTGCCGTCCTCCTGCTCACTCCCTCCGAGGAATTCCTCTTCCTCCCTCCCTACAACGAAGTCAACGAACGCTACACCGGCAAAAAGCTCCTCCCCACTGACCCCGCCGCTCCCGCCCGTACCGGCGTCGCCAAGGTCCTGCCCTTCCCTAAGCTCGAACTCACCTTCTACGCCGCCATTGAAACCACCAAAAAAATCTACGGCCTCATCGATTTCAACCGCCCCCAACTACTCCGCCGACTTGCCAATACGCGCAAACTCGAAAACGCCGCCCCGATTCTCTTCCCCATGCGCATGCGCAAATCGCCCGCCGAAGTCGAGCTCCTGCAACTGTCCGTCAACGTCACCCTCGACGCCCACCGCGCCGCCTGGCAACGCACCGCCTCCGGCCTGTTCGAATATCAAATCGGTGCCACCATGGTCAACGTTTATTCAGACCGCGGCTGCGAACGCAACGCCTATCCCCCCATCATCGGCTCCGGCCCCAACTCCACGGTTCTTCACTACGCCAAAAACGATCGCCGCATGGACTCGGGCGAAGTCCTCCTCATGGACGTGGGCGCCGAATGCTTCATGTACGCCGCCGACATCACCCGCACCATCCCCGTCAACGGCAAGTTCTCTCCCCGCCAACGCGAGATTTACGACATCGTTCTCGCCGCCCAACAGGCCGCCATCGCCGCCGTCAAGCCCGGCATGAACCTAACCAAAGTCGGCGACAAGTCGCTCTATAAAGTCGCCTACGACGTCATTGAAGCCAAGGGCCTCGGCAAATACTTCACCCACGGCCTCGGCCATCACATCGGCCTCGAGGTCCACGACCCCGGCCCCACCGATACGCCGCTCGAACCCGGCATGGTCATCACCATCGAACCCGGCATCTACATCCCCGCCGAAGGCATCGGCATCCGGATCGAAGATATGGTCCTCGTCACCCCCACCGGTGGCGTCGTCCTCTCCAAAGGGCTCCCCCGCGACCCCGAAGCGATCGAAAAATTTCTGCGCAATGAACGTAAGCCCTAGGCCCACCAGAACGGCCTTTCCCAGAACGACCGGATATTGGCTCGCCCTCACCGCCGCCGCCGTCCTCGCCCTCCTCGTCGCCTGGGCCCCGCTCGGTGCCCAGTTCGATAACTACGCCCTCGATTGGACCACCCGTCTCCACCGCCCCACCCCCTGGCAACCCACCTCCATCCTCCTCTCGATCGACGACGCCTCCTACAAATCCATCGGCGGCGTCTCCAAACTCCGCTCCGCCCTCGCCCAATCGCTCACCCTCGTCATCGCCGCCCAGCCTAAAGCCATCGCCCTCGACGTCGTCCTTGCCGACGCCGGCGAAGAAGCCGATTCCCTCGCCCTCGAACCCCTCCTCAAACACATCGTCCTCCCCGCCGTCCTCACCCCCACCGACGGCTGGGAACTCCCCCAGGAACGTTTCCGCAAACTCGCCCCCGCCATCGGCCACGTCCACGCCGACCCCGACTCCCGCGACGGCATGTCCCGCGCCATGCCCCTCGAAAAACGCGCCGGCGGGCTCCGCCTCTGGGCCCTCTCCCTCGAAGCCTTTCGTCTCTCCCACGGCGGCGGACCTATCACCGAATCCCCCGGCGATCTCGAAGTCGCCGGACTCACCATCCCCTCCCGCCTCGCGGACGGCCGCACTATGCGCATCCGCTATCTTCCCCCGGACGAAAACGAAGTCTCCCGCATCCCCCAAGTCACGCTCAAGGATCTCCTCGCCCGCCCCGCCCTGGCCGAAGCCTTCCGCGGCAAAGTCGTCTTCGTCGGCGCCACCTCCCAATCCGCCGTCCGCGACCGGTTGATGACGCCGTACACGACGCTCCAGCCCATGCCCGGCGTCGAAATCCACGCCCATGCCTACGAAACCATGGCCACCGGCCGCTTCCTCTCCGACGCCTCTCCCTCGCTCGTCCTGCTCTTTTCGCTCGCCCTCGTGGCCGCCGCTGCAGGCATCTTCTGGCGCTACACCGGCCTGCCCGCCTACGGCCTCGCCGCGCTCCTCCTCGGCGTCGCCCACCTCGTCCCCCATATCTTCTTCATGGCCGACATCGTCTTCTCTCACGTCGCCCCCATGCTCTCCGCCTGGTTCGCCGTCGTCGTCGCCGCGGGCTGGCAATACTTCGCGACACGTCTCGCCCTGGCCACCGCCGAAGGCGAACGCGCCCGCTACCAAGAAGCCATCCAGTTCGTCACTCATGAGATGCGAACGCCGCTGACTGCCATCCAGGGCTCCAGCGAACTGATGGGCCGCTACAAACTCACGGAAGAGAAGCAAAAGCAGCTCGCCGCCCAAATTAACAGCGAATCCAAACGACTCGCCCGCATCATCCAGACCTTCCTCGATGTGGAGCGTCTCGGCTCCGGCCAGATGCAACTCAAGCAGGACCCCGTCCCCGTCCCGTCTCTCCTGGCCACCTGCATCGACCGCGTCAAGCCCTTCGCCGAGCGCAAGAACATCACCCTCGCTCTCGACGAGCCCCTCGACATCACCGTTCCCGGAGACCGCGAACTGCTCGAATACGCGATCTATAACCTGCTCACGAACGCCGTCAAATACTCTGGCCCCGATACCCGCGTCGAAGTCTCTACTACGCGGCTCGACGGCCGTCTCCACCTCGCCGTCCGCGACCAGGGCATGGGCATGAGCCCCACCGAGTTGAAGAAGCTCTTCACCAAGTTCTACCGCACCAAGAGCGCCGAGCAATCGGGCGAAGTCGGCACCGGCATTGGCCTGTCGATCGTCCAGCAAATCGTCACTCATC
>JBKJLJ010000142.1:0-2999 GCA_046597015.1 Bryobacteraceae bacterium | reverse complement strand
CGCCCGCCGCGCCTGGGCCATCATAAATCCACAACTAGCCTACCGCCCCCCTCCTTCTCAAACACCCGTCCCCACTGCAATGCAGCACCTCGATTACGCCGCCGGCCTCCCGCCCTTCCTTCGCGGCCCCTACTCCACCATGTTCGTCATGCGCCCCTGGACCATCCGCCAGTACGCCGGATTTTCCACCGCCGAGGCCTCCAACGCCTTCTATCGCCGCAACCTCGCCGCCGGCCAAAAAGGTCTCTCCGTCGCCTTCGATCTTCCCACCCATCGCGGCTACGATTCCGACCATCCCCGAGCCCAAGCCGACGTCGGCCAAGCCGGCGTCGCCATCGATTCAGTCGAAGACATGCACCTCCTCTTCGCCCAAATCCCGCTCGGCGAAATCTCCGTTTCCATGACCATGAACGGTGCCGTCCTCCCCATCGTCGCCTTTTATATCGTCGCCGCCGAAGAACAAAAAGTCCCTCCCTCCCAACTCTCCGGTACCATCCAAAACGACATCCTCAAAGAGTTCATGGTCCGCAATACCTACATCTACCCCCCCGCTCCCTCCATGCGCATCGTCGCCGATATTTTCCAATATTGCGCCCAAAACCTTCCTAAATTCAATTCCATCTCCATCTCCGGCTACCACATGCAGGAAGCCGGCGCCACCCCCGCCCAGGAACTCGCCTACACCCTAGCCAATGGCCTCGAATACATCCGTACTGGCCTCGCCGCCGGTCTCGCCATCGACGATTTCGCCCCCCGCCTCTCCTTCTTCTGGGGCATCGGCATGAACCTCTTCACCGAGGTCGCCAAGCTCCGCGCCGCCCGCGTCCTCTGGTGCGAAATCGTCCAACAGTTCCAACCCGCCAACCCCAAATCCCTCCTCCTCCGCGCCCACTGCCAAACCTCCGGCTGGAGCCTCGCCGCCCAGGACCCCTTCAATAACGTCACCCGTACCACCCTCGAAGCCTTCGCCGCCGTCGCCGGCCACACCCAATCGCTCCACACCAACGCCCTCGACGAAGCCCTCGCCCTCCCCACCGATTTCTCCGCCAAAATCGCCCGCGACACCCAACTCATTCTCCAAAACGATACCGGCATCACCCAAGCCATCGACCCCTGGGGCGGCTCCCACGCCGTCGAACAACTAACAAACGACTTACTTACCGAAGCCCGCCAACTAATCGCCGAAGTCGAAGCCCGCGGCGGCATGACCAAAGCCATCGAAGCCGGCCTCCCCCAATCCCGCATCGACGAAGCCGCCGCCCGCCGCCAAGCCCACCTCGATTCCGGCCGCGAAACCATTGTCGGAGTCAACAAGTACCTCCCCCCCGTCCCCACCGAAATCCCGACTCTCTCCATCGATAACCAAGCCGTCCTCGCAACCCAAACCGCCCGCCTCGCCCACCTCAAAGCCACCCGCGACCCCGCCGCCGTCGCCCACGCCCTCGACGCCCTCACCCAAGCCAAATCCAACCTCCTCGCCCTCGCCGTCGTCGCCGCCCGCCACCGCGCCACCCTCGGCGAAATCAGCCTCGCCCTCGAAAAAACCTTCACCCGCTACCAGGCCCCCACCCGCTCCCTCTCCGGCATCTACAGCCAGGAGTCCGCCGCCGACCCCAACTTCCAACTCGCCCGCGCCCGCACCGCCGCCTTCGCGGCCGCCGAGGGCCGCCAACCCCGCATCCTCATCGCCAAACTCGGCCAGGACGGCCACGATCGCGGTGCCAAAGTTATCGCCACCGCCTTCGCCGACCTCGGCTTCGACGTCGACATCGGCCCCCTCTTTCAAATGCCCGCGGAAGTCGCCCGCCACGCCGTCGAAAACGACGTCCACGTCCTTGGCATCTCCTCCCTCGCCGGCGGCCACAAAACCCTCGTCCCCGCCGTCATCGCCGAACTCGCCGCCCTCGGCCGCCCGGATATCCTAACCATCGCCGGCGGGGTCATCCCCCCCGCTGACCATCCCGCCCTCCTCGCCTCCGGTTGCGCCGCCATCTTCGGCCCCGGCACCGTCGTCCCCCTCGCCGCCCTCGAAGTCCTGGACCTCCTATGGCCCTCTCACCCCTAACCCTCGAAGCCTATCGCGATGGCATCCTTGCCGCTGACCGCGTCGTCCTCGCGCGCGCCATCACCCTCATTGAAAGCGAACTCCCCACCGACCAAACCCTCGCCCAGCAGCTTCTGCAAACCATCCTCCCGCACTCCGGCCGCAGCCTCCGCCTTGGCATCACCGGCGTCCCCGGGGCAGGGAAGAGCACCCTCATCGAAGCCCTCTCCGCCCACATCCCGGGCTCCATCGCCGTCCTCTCGGTTGATCCCTCCTCCCCCGCCAGCGGCGGCAGCATCCTCGGCGACAAAACCCGCATGGAGTCGCTCGCCCTCCATCCCCGCGCCTTCGTCCGCCCCTCCCCCGCCCGCGGCCACCTCGGTGGAGTCGCCCGCCGCACCCGCGAAACTATCCTCCTCTGCGAGGCCGCCGGCTTTGAAACCATCATCGTCGAAACCGTCGGCGTCGGACAATCCGAAACCGCCGTCCACGGCATGACCGACTGCTTCTTACTCCTCCTCCTCCCCGGAGCCGGTGACGAGTTACAAGGCATCAAACGCGGCATCCTTGAACTGACCGATATCATCGCCATCAACAAAGCCGACGGAGACAACTTACAAAAGGCGGACGACGCGCGCCACGCCTACTCCTCCGCCCTACACCTTTTCGCCGCCACCGCTCCCCCCGTCCTCACCTGCTCGGCGATCACCCAATCCGGCCTCTCCGCCCTCTGGCAGACCATCCAAACCACCGCCAATCCAGCCCGCCGCCCCGCCCAGGCCCTCGCCTGGATGAACGAAACCATCCATCAATCCCTCATCGCCGATTTCGAAAGCCAACCCGCCGTCCAGTCCCTCCGCCGCTCTTTAGAAGCCGCCGTTCGCCAGGGTGACATCACGCCGCTCCAGGCGGCGAACCAACTCCTCCACGCCAAGCCGTAACGTCATCCCCGCGT
>JBKJLJ010000096.1:0-3921 GCA_046597015.1 Bryobacteraceae bacterium | reverse complement strand
CACCGCAATCGGCTCCCACCGTTTCACGCGCTTGCCGTCGAGCTTGGCTTCCATCTCCGCGCCCGTCAACGCAATTACCGCGTCGGACCGGAACTGCAACGTCGGACCCGTCACCGTGCATTCCAGGCCTGCCGCACCGGACTCATTGCCGACCAACCGGTTCGCCAACTGGAACGCCAGCGAATCCATGGGACCCGACGGCGGCACGCCTACTTCCCAATAGCCTAACCGGCCGGGGTAATCCTGCACCGTCGTTTGCGTGCCCCCGTCGAGAACATCAACGGCCTTCGAAAGATAGTTGAACGTGTTCAGGTATCCGGTGGTCATCAGCGCATCGGCAAACACAGCCGAGCCCACCACCTGCCGCAGGTATTCGACGTTGGTCGCAATGCCCGCCACTTTGGTCTCGCTCAACGCCGCTTGCATCTTCGCAATCGCCGCCGGACGGTTCTCCGCCGTCACAATCACCTTGGCAATCATCGGGTCGTAGAACGGGGTCACTTCCGAGCCGCGCTCTACCCAGGTTTCGATCCGCGCGTCGGCCGGAAAGCTCGCCGCCGTCAATCGCCCCGAAGACGGCCGGAAACTCTGCCCCGGGTCTTCGGCATACACGCGAACCTGGATCGACGCGCCGCAGATCGCCGGGCGCTTCAACTCCAACTCGCCGGCCGCCTGCCGGATCATCCACTCGACCAAATCGACGCCCGTAACCTGTTCGGTCACCCCGTGCTCAACCTGCAACCGCGTGTTCACTTCGAGGAAGTAAAACTCCCGCGTGTCGGCGTCGTAGAGGAACTCGACCGTGCCAGCGTTGGCGTAATTCACCGCCCGGCCTAGCCGCTCTGCAGCGCCCAACAACTCCGCTCGGATGTTCTCCGGCAGGTCTGGAGCCGGGGTCTCTTCCACCACTTTCTGGTTTCGGCGCTGGAGCGAACAATCGCGCTCGCCGAGGGCGATCACCTCGCCTTTGCCATCGCCAAAAATCTGCACTTCAATGTGCCGGGCCCGCGGCACGAACTTCTCCACAAAGATGCCGCCGTCTTTGAAGTTCGCCATGCTGAGCCGCTTCACGGTTTCGTAGGCCGAAGGCAACTCTTCAGCGCGCAGGCAGACCTGCATCCCGATGCCCCCGCCCCCGGCCGTGCTCTTCAGCATCACCGGAAAGCCGATCTTCGCCGCGGCGGCTTCCGCCGCTTCCACCGACGATACTAATCCCGAGCCGGGCGCCAACGGTACCGCGTTCGCCGCCGCCAACTCTCGCGCGGTGTGCTTCAAACCAAACGCCCGCAGATGCTCTGGCCCGGGGCCGATGAACACGATTCCGGCTTCCCGGCAAGCTTCGGCAAAGCCAGCGTTTTCGCTCAGAAAGCCGTAGCCCGGGTGGATCGCTTCGGCACCGGTCGCCTTCGCGGCGGCCAGCACTTTGGCCGCGTCTAAGTAGCTTTCGGCGGCGAGCGCCGGACCCAGCAGAACGGCTTCATCCGCCTGCGCGACATGCAGCGAACCGGTGTCCGCCTCGGAATAGACCGCCACCGAGGCGATCCCCATCCGCCGCAACGTGCGGATGACTCGGCACGCAATGGCGCCTCGGTTAGCGATCAAGACTTTCTTAAACATCCCAGATCAGAACCTCAACCGGCGTCGGATTGTAAGCATTACAGGGGTTATTCAGCTGCGGACAGTTCGAGAGCAGCACGAGCGTATCCATCTCCGCCCGCATTTCGACATACTTGCCCGGGGCGCTCACGCCGTCTTCAAACGTCAGCTTGCCTTCCGGCGTCACCGGCACGTTCATGAAGAAATTCACGTTGTGCGTGATGTCCCGCTTTTCGAGGCCTTCGCCCCATTCGAGCGCCAACCGGACGAACGTCTGCCGGCAGGCGTGCATCGACCGTTTTTCAATGGCATAGCGGACCATGTTCGATTCCATGGAGCACGCCCCGCCTACGGTGTCGTGCCGTCCACACGTGTCGGCGACGATCGTCATCAGCGTGTGGCCATGAATCGACTTCAGTGCTGTACCCGTCGTGAGATAGAGATTGCCCTGTTCGCGGATCGTATCGACGGCGCTGTAGCGGTCGCTGTAATCGTGGGCGTTGAGGAACAGGGTGTCGGCCGCCTGATTGCCTTCGAGGTCGACGATGCGGAAGGTTTGGCCCTGTTTTACCTCGTAGATCCAGCCGTCGCCGGCCAGCACGGTTTGCCGATAGATGGCTTGTTCCGGGGCGAGTTGACTCTCCACTAAGCTCATAGGAAATACCTCTCGGTCAACGTAAACCCGCGGCCGTTTTCCGGTCGCGATAAGCGGCAGGCATCATCCGCCGCCGGCAGCGGAACGCTCTTGATGGCAAGGTTCACGGGCTTCGGAGCCCATTCGCCGCCGGGGGCCATCGGATGGGGGCAGGTGCAGAAGATCATGAGCGTGTTCATGTCGCTGCGCAGCTCGACCGTCGAGCCCGGCGCTGAATGATCGGGTACGTAGCGGAACCCGCCGCCGTCTTCCACCACTACCTTGCTGAACAGGTTGACGCTGGCCGTGAAGTCCCGCTCGTTCATGCCGTACTTAGCCAGTTCGACGGCAATCAGGTCATGCGCGTTCGTGTGCCACCCGTTGCGCAGCGCTTGATACGTTCCTTCGCCGAACTGCGCGAAGACGCTCGCCCGGTTCGAAAAGCCCACCAAAGGGTCGTGCCAACCGACGCTATCGTGCGTGATCGAAGCGAGGACCCGACCCATATCGGAGTACAAGCAATGGCCGGTCGTCAAATGAGCCGTGTGTTGACACTTCAACGTGTCCGGCATGTTGTAACGCTCGACGAAATTGTCAGCGTTGTAGAAGAGCACCGAGACGTTAGCGCCGCCCAACGTATCGGTCAAGCGCACAGCCGTGCCGCGCTTGAAGACGTGGGACCAAATGCTACCGCCAGGAACGGGCTCTTCCCAAAGAACGGACGGATCCGTTGGCATGGGCAGACACTCCTAAAATGAATTGGGTTTTGGGGAGGAAGGAAAGGACAACTAGGGAAGAAAAGAAGGGGGACCGCAGCAAACATCCATTCGCGTCATGCGCAACATCACCGCGAGGGAAACTTCTCCTCGGGTTTGATTGGCGGTAGCGAGATGCATGAGCTAAGCATGTCATGCATCCCGCGGAGCCGCCAATAAAATTACTTCTCGGCTCGATTCAAAAAACTAATCTTCGTCGTGCTGCGACGCCAACGAAGTGAGCACGTTCATATCTTCGAGCGTCGTCACGTCGCCCGCCACCGTATTCGAAGTGACAATTTCGCGCAGCAAACGCCGCATGATTTTGCCACTTCGCGTCTTGGGCAAAGAGTCGGTAAACCGGATCTCTTCAGGCCGCGCGAATGCGCCGATCTCGTGAGCCACCCACTGGCGCAGTTCCAAGCCGAGCTTGTCGACGTCGGTTGCACTCTTCTTGAGCGTTACGAAGCAGCAGACCGCCTGCCCCGTAATCTCGTGCGGCTTGCCGACGACAGCCGCTTCGGCCACGGCCGGATGCTTGACGAGCGCCGACTCGATCTCCATCGTGCTCAGCCGGTGGCCGCTGACGTTCATCACGTCGTCGACCCGGCCAAGAATCCAGAAGTAGCCGTCTTTATCCCGCCGCGCGGCGTCGCCGGTGAAGTAGTAACCGGGGAAGCGCGACCAGTATTGATCCTGATACCGTTCCGGATCGCCCCAGATCGTGCGCAACATGCTGGGCCACGGCTTCTTCAAGATCAGGAACCCTTCGCGGCCGTCCTCGAGAGGTTTGCCGTGGTTGTCGACGATCTCCGGGATGATTCCGGGCATCGGCAGGGTGCCCGATCCGGGTTTCAAAGGCGTCGCGCCGGGCATGGGCGAGATGAGCATGGCGCCGGTTTCGGTCTGCCACCAGGTATCGACAATGGGGCAGCG
>JBKJLJ010000997.1:0-3716 GCA_046597015.1 Bryobacteraceae bacterium | reverse complement strand
AAAATGACCCAGTATTTGTCCTTCAACTGGGCCACCGTCATGCGCTGAAGAGCTTCGATCTCTTCGCGCAAAGTAGTGGTTCTTACGGTCTCTGTTGGCAACGTGCTTCCCTCCCTCCACATGACTCACTCTTTGCTTCGGGAGAGTCAACTACCTGGGGCTGAGAATGGACAGAACGCAAGCGCAGGTAGGCTAAAGAAAGAATTCGGGCAATCTCGTTGATTGCTGCAACAGAAGAGGGGTCATGATGAAGGCCTTCCGCCTATGTAACCACCCTTCGATCCGAATGCGAACCTCAACTGCCGGACTTCCCAGTATCGAGTACAAATCCTTTGCTTGCCATGGCGGTCCTCGATGTTCAGGCTAATTTGGACGCCAGTGCGCTAGTGCAGTGCCTTGACCATAGGTGCCCAGTAGAAAGTGCGCGCTTTGCACCTTCAGTGCGTATATCTGACGAAAGCTTAACGCCGAGGTTCAATCGAGGCCAGCCGCCTCATCCTATCGGAGTTCTTTGCTGGAATTCGCTGATGGGCGAATGAGCTTGGGTCCGGGCGTACATGCTGTATTCCGGGGCACATCAGAATGATCAATCGGGCGAAAAGAGTGGCAACTTGAAAGAGTAATTTGCCAAACTAAGTTGACGATCCAGTAGGCCCCATCTCTAGCGGCGGGCGCGCGAAGGGGAGTTTTGCCAATCGGCCGAGACCGTGAATGAGCGGCGGTTCGCTCCCAATACGGGACAAGAGAAGAGGAAGCGCTTGCCGTCCTCGGCGACATCGTAAACATCGCGCTCGAAAGAGTTAATGGTCGATTCGGGGGAGGCACATGCATTAAACAAGGGCCTGGGCCGGGAAAAGCGAGGCAGATCTCCCAACTGGATGTCAACTACGTAGATGGTGGCGCCAGGGCGGCGATAGAAAAGTTCTTTGCCATCTTTTCGCCAGATCGGGAGGAAACCGCCGTCGACGGAGATTTGGAATTTCTGCAATTGGTTCAGTGGACGCAAGTAAACCTCCGACGAGCCTGATTCACTTGACTGGTAAGCGATCCATTTACCGTCGGGAGAAAAGCGTGGATTGGAGAGACTCGAGTCGCTGGCGAAGAGCCGCACCGGTTTGCCTCCACCGGACACGGGCAATAAGAAGAGGTCGTTGCCCCGTATTTCCGATTTGTCCGTGACAAAGGCGAGTAGGCGGCCGTCGGGGGACCAGTGAGGTCTGAAGGCTCCGCCGGTGCCACCTAAGTCGCCAGGGTTGAAGACAAGCTCATCTCCACCCGCGGCGTCGACGCGTTTTCGATAAAGGCTGGAATACGGTTTACGATCCGAAACGAAGGCGATGGATGCGCCGTCGGGAGACCAAGTGGGCTGCCAGTCGTTGGCGGGATCGGAAGTCAAGCGGGTGCGGGCACTCGTCTCGAGGTCGATCAACCAGATATCTCGATTCCCACTGTCGGGATCAACGGAAGTGTAGACGATGCGCTTGCCGTTTGGAGAGAGTTGGGGCTGGGAGTATCTGCCCTTCGGGCCTACGGGTGTGGCATTGCCGGAGCGGTCGATCCAGGTAAGTTGGTTGACCGGAGTCTCCGCGCCACTGAAAACGACGGCGGAGCCATCCGCCGAGACGGAGAAGAAGCCGCGTGCGCCCGTCGTCTCGTGGTCGATGGAGGCGGCCACAGGAAGGGCTTCGTCGGAAACTTGAAACTTATCGAGGTTGAAGGGCTGTGCAAGAAGTGTTCGATCGCGGCTGAATAAGAGGAAGCCCGGGGGCGAGTAGGCGGCGTTCGATTGCTCGGTGAGGATTCGTTTTGTTTCTTTGGAATCTAGCGAGCCAAGATAAATGGCCGTGTTTTCCTTGAGGCTGCTGCGTGCGGTGAAGAAGAAATGGCGGCCGTCGGGGAGGAAACTGGGCCAACGATGTGAGTTTTCTTGACGGGAGGCGTCAATCGACGTAAGCGGCGTCGCCGCGCCTCCGGAGGCGGAGACGCGCATCAGTGGGGCGCGGTTCGTTGGGTTGAAGATGATGTCACCGGAACTGCTCCAAGCACCGCCAAGGCCGCGCGCACTGTTGCAGATGGTTTGAACGGGCCCTCCGGCGAGGGGGACTTTCTTGAGACGGTTGGCAGTGTAAAACGCAATGTAGCGGCCGTCAGGCGACCAGAACGGATTGGAGGCATCCTCGGTTGCCTCCAATCGGCGGGCCTCCGGCGAATCGAGCGCACGGACCCAGACGTAGCTTTGTGCAGAAGAGTCGCGCGCGGTGAATGCAACCGTGCGGCCGTCGGGGGAAATGGCGGCGATTTCGGGGTTCATTTTGATGTCCGGCGGAGGAGTGAAGCTGAGGATGAGCGGCTGGCGGCGAGGAGGATTAGGACGGAGGGAAAAAAAGGCGGCCACCGATGCGGCGAGGATTGCGATGATCGCAGCGGTCCGCCAAGCGGCGAGGGGGGCCCGGGAGGCGGGGAAGGCTGCGGGCCGAGTCTGGGCGGCGATGGTGAGCGCTTTGGCGAGGTCTGCCGCGGCTTGCCAGCGGTCGGCGGGGTCACTTTTTAGGCACGACTCAAGGATCTGAGCAAAATGGGGTGGGAGTCCGTCCAGAGCAGGCGCGGCGCCGTGGGCCAAGCGTTGGCCAGTGGACATTTCAATGAGGACGAGGCCCAGAGAAAAGATGTCGGTACGCCCGTCTGCAGGTCTGCCTTCACGCTGTTCCGGAGCCATGTAAGCGGGAGTCCCCAAGACCGCGTTCGCCGCGGTGAGAGTTTCGTCGTCGACGATTCTCGCCAGGCCGAAGTCGAGAACTTTGACCCCCGCTTTTGTGATCATGATGTTGGCAGGCTTGAGGTCACGATGGGTGATGCCCTTGGAGTGTGCGGCTGCCAGCGCGTCGGCGATTTGAGCACCGTACTGGACGGTTACTTTTATCGCCAGCTTACCGCGCTTCAGCATGGCCGCCAGCGTCTCCCCTTCGACCAGCTCCATTACCAGGTAGCCGGCGCCGGACGGAGATGTTCCCACGTCGTAGAGGGTGCAGATATTGGGATGATTCAGCAGGGAAATCGCATGGGCCTCGCGCGTCAACCGCTCGCTGAATTGTAAGTGAGAGATTTTGATCGCGACGCGACGCCCGAGGCGCGTATCCACGCCAAGAAATACTTCGCCCATCCCGCCCTTACCGAGCGGGGCCTCAATACGATAGGGACCTAGCTCGGTTCCCACGGTAATCATGGTCTGTGTGTGGTCCGGCGCCTCCGGAACTGGGACGCTAGAGTTTGCCAGCAGCGCTTCTACTTCGCAGCGAATGTCAGTCTCCAAACCTGCGAGTAGGTCCTTGCACTGCCGGGGCGTGAGGCCTCTCGCGGATTGGTACACGTCGACGATCTGCGACCAGCGTTCAGGCTCCATGTGTCGGTCTGCGGTTCTTGACTCCCTAGATTACAGCACTGGTCACTCGTGTCCAAATTAGCCCCAGCCATTGAGGGTGAAGCCTTGTTAGGGTAGGGAGGAGTTCCAGTAAGAACGATCCCATCCCAAACGAGGCTTCCCCCTGTCACGAGTATCCAGCATTTTCAGTCAGATTCTCCAGCAAGTTCCGCCCCCGCTGTTTCAGAGGGTGGTTGAAACCCATCAGGGTGAGCGCCATTCTCGGGGCTTCCGCTGCTGGGACCAGTTCGTCTCCATGCTCTTTTGCCAGCTCGGCCAAGCGCAGAGCCTCCGCGAG
>JBKJLJ010000942.1:0-3070 GCA_046597015.1 Bryobacteraceae bacterium | reverse complement strand
GCGTCGGCGACATTGCCGACGATGGACGTGTTGCTGGCAAGCTGCGCGAAACTCGGAAGGGCCAGTGCGAAACAGAGAACGGCCGAGGATGACCAGCGGGATGCAGGTATCTTCATTGATAGACCTCCTATGGGATGTGGGGTTAAGAGGGAATCCCCCTTATCAATGAAGGGTAACACCAATGACATGTTGAAGTTCAGGGGATACACTTGCGTTTTCCATATGAAACGCGGTGAGGGGTTAGGAACGGGGGCGGATGAGGAGGGAGACGAGGTAATCCTGGGCGATGTTTTCGGTTTTGATGGAGTGCCAGAGGGAGAAGGCGGTGGCGGCGGTAGTGACTTCGTCGAGGGCGTCGGTGTGGGTCCAGAAGGTGGCGTTGTCGTAGTCGGCGACGTGGCGAAGTTTCTGCAGCCGACTGAACGATTGGGCAATCTCCCTTAGCTTGTGAACTGTCGCCGGGTCCACGCCTTGGAATGGAACCTGCGTGGGAGACCCTATCCTTTCCGATGCTTTCGCCATGAGGTGATGATCGAACATTCGAGCGAGTCCAGCTCTCGAACTTTCGAGGCTCCAATGAAGGACAGTTTCATGGATGAGGAGATGAAACAGAGCATAGTAGGCCCCTGAAACGCCGCGCCGAAGATCGGCTTGATTGGGAGTGAGCGGGTACTTGTTGACCAGATCGAACGCTTGTTGGAGCAGGTCGTCGTGGTACGCCATTCGCTAGACCCACTCGAGGTCGATATGGTCGCGCTGAGCTTGCTCGGTTTGATTGCGAAAGCTAAAGTGCGGGAACAAGCCCCACTTGTCGAAGGGCGACAGATCGTTGGTCAAATACTGCCGAATTCGGCGGGAGACTTGGCCAAGGACTTCCGGGCGGCTAGCCGCGTCGGTGATGACGACGCGGAAATTAATGCAGGGAGTTTCACCCGGTTCAAATTCCAAATTGTACCGGACGCGTACGACCTCCGGGCCCAGTTGTTGAATGGCGGCATCGACTTCTGCCTCTACCATTTCGCGAGTTACATAGCCGGGATGGAATAGTGCCATATCCTCATTCTAGCGGACGAACGAAGAGCAGGCCGCTCGGGAGTTCTTCGCCGAAGAGGCGGGCGAGAGACTCGGCGGAGTCGGTGGACTGGCCGTTGAGACGGGCGAGGAGCTTTTCGGCGTCCTTGTCCTGGATGACGCGGGCGGTGACTAGATTGATCGTTGCCGGGGGGACATCGAGGGTCGCGTTGCCGGTCTTTTGGCAGAGAGCGACGAGGGTTTCGGCGACATGCGGGTGGGGGTTCTTGATGAGTTGCTCGGCCCAGCGGGCGACCGTTCCGGCGGAGAGAACTAGGTTCGTCGGACCGTAAAACAGCTTTCGGGCACCGAGGCGGCTGAGGCACCAGAGATCGGCGTCCGGGTGAGTCGACTGGTTCGTGCGGAGGCGCTTGAGGGCGGCCTCGCCCAATTCCGTGCGGGTGCCGGCGGGGAGGTGCTCCAGGCTGGCGGCGGTGCGCCAGAGTTCACGGAGGAGACTCGAATTGATTCGCGGCACCTTCTTGTTGCCTTTGGGGAGGATCTGGCCGGCTAGGCGCTGATAGATGTCGGTTTGTTGATTGCGATTGAGGCCGCCGGCGACGCGACCCCAGAAGATCCACCACTCGATTTCGGGTTGCACTTGATTGGCGAAGGCCAGGCCGCTGGCATAGACGCGGCGGGCCTGTTCGATGCGGAGTTCATCGCCGGGGAAGCCGAAGCCAGGGCGGAGGCAGAGGCCACAAAGATTGAGCCAACGGGATTCGTGGGCGGCGCTGCGCTTACGGGAGTCGGCGAGTTGGAGGAAGAGATCAGAGAAGCGGCGGATGACGCTGAGCGGCCAACTGTTGCGGCCGAGGCCGAGGAGTTGTTCGAGTTTGGCGGGGAGCTCTTCGGGGCGGAGGGTTCCGCCTTCGAAGGTCTGGCGGATGAGGGCTTCGCCCTGGGCGACGGCTTCGTCAGAGATGACGGTGGCGGCGCGTTGGGCGGTGGGGGAGGCGGACTTGCGGAGTTCGAACTGGAGACGCCAGCGGTTATCGCTAACCTTCGAATCACACCAGATTTCGAGGGTGCCGACGGCGGTGAGCCGGGCGCCGAGCTTGACGGGGACAAGCCGTTCGCCGGTGGGCTTGCCGAAACGGATGAGGGCCTGGAGGGGGGCGTGGGGGTGGAGCTCGGCTTCCTGCGAGAGATCGACGAGATCGCCGAGTTGGTCTTCCGTGCGGTGGAGGGAGCTATAGAGGCGGAAGCTGACGGGGCGGTTGGCGACGAGTTGGAGGCCGTCGTGGTCGAGCGAGAGTTCAGAGCCTTCTTCGCTGCCGCGGGGGGCGAGGCAGAGGGTTTGGGTGAGATCGTTCGAGAGGCCGATGAAGTAAGCGCGGGGGAGGCCACCGCGGACAAGGACGCCCTTGCCGCCGGTGCGGACGTTGGCGTAGTAAGCGGCACCGACTGCGACGGCGAGGTCGAGGTCGCGATTTTCGAAGATGGCGGGGCGTTTGGCGAACCAGTGTTCCAGGACGTCGGCGACGCGTTGGCGGAGGAGGTCGGGGATGAAGAAGCCGCCGTTGAAGAGGATGGCGTCGGGGCCGTCGGTGATGCCGTTGTCGGTGAGGAAGGCGGCGAGATGCTTGGTGACGGCAGGGTCGGAGACGTAGGGGAGGCCGAGTTCGCGGAAGAGGCTGCGCTTGTCGTCCTTGGGCCTTTCGGAGAGGGGATTGCCGGGGAGAAAGCCGTCGAGAGCGAGTTCGAGGGCTTCGGAGCGGAGGATTTCGGAGCGGAGGGTGCCGCCGATGAGGGAGCTGCCGGAGCCGAGGACGGTGATCTCCACCTTTTCGAGATTGGGTTCGTTCAGCAAACGCTCTTTGGCGGCGGCGCATTGGCGGCGGAGGGCGGAGCGTTGGCGGAGGGAGAGCTGTTGGTTGAGTTTGGCTTCGACGAGCCAGGCGAGGGTGAGATCGAGGTTATCGCCGCCGAGGAGGAGGTGCTTGCCGACGGCGGTGCGGGTGAACTCGACCATGTCGCCGGTGCGGGAGACCTTAAT
>JBKJLJ010000817.1:0-5178 GCA_046597015.1 Bryobacteraceae bacterium | reverse complement strand
CATAATCACAGTAAGCCTGGAGACATTCAAGATCGTGAAGGGTCTGCCTCCACTGGGAGAGTTGTAGTCAAAGGAGCCTCACTTGTTTAAACTGGTTCGAAGGGTTGGCTTGCTTTGGATGTAGCGAATCACACAAGACTGAGTACGGTCCGGCCCACCTATCAGGCCGGACTGAAGCGGCACGAAAGATTCTTATCATTGGGCAAACCCAAGGTCACGGAACCGGGCGAGCCGCCCGAAGGCCCAGCCCGCATAATCTACAAAGGCTCATTTGAGCAACCACATATATGCAAGTTCAATTGCTTGGCGGCTCAGCAAGACATTTCCGTGACGCTAGGCACCGTTTATGAAACGCGCATGTTGGTGGTTGACGGAACCTAACAATCACTACAGCCGAACAGGCCGCCTGCACCCAACGCCGCGGCAAATAATGATGTCCGGACCGCCGACGACTCGGACGGAACTTCTGTGCCATGCCGGGCATTGCCATCTCGACCCTTTGCCGTCCTTGTGACAATCGTTGACATTTGGTCAGAGAAGAAATGTTACGCTACCACCCTATGCGGCTGCGACGCATTCCCATCCTGCACCGCCGTACTCTCCTCCTTTACGCGGGGGCGATCGTTGTGCCATCTCTCGCCCTCCTCTGGCTGGGCATTCAGTCCTTCGAACGCCAGCGGCAGACCCTCGCGGACTTGCAGCGGGATAGGTTCGCCGTCGAGATGGAGAATCGCGAACGCGAAGCCGCTCGCCAAGCGCTTCGCCACAAGGGGACAGCGGCCATTGTGCGCCATCGGTTTCTGATGGAGAACGGTGCCGTGACACGCCCATCCCTGCACGCCCCACCGCCGGGGGATACCCCGCTCGAGTTCGTTCCCGCGGAAATCGAAGAACTGGTCAATCACGATCCGGCGGCCGCGCTCAGGCAATATCGCACGCTGCACAACTCCGGTCCAGCCGGACTCGCGCTGGCGCGAGCCGCGCGTTGTCTGGCGAAGCTTGGTAGAGCCGGCGACGCCCGCGCGGTCTGGCGTAGACTTGCCGCCGAATACGCCGATGCCCGCGATCTGGCTCATCGTCCCTATGGCATCGTGGCGGCGATTGAAGCAGGGGACGTGGGGGGCCTTTATGACCGCATTGCCGCCGGCCGGTGGGAACTGTCTGCCGACCAGGCCGAGTATTTTCTGGCGCAGCTCGATCCTCGGCGCCCATCGCCTTATCTGGACCAATTCGCATTCGCGCGCGATCTGAGCGATCATTTCCGCCACGCAGTCCGCTTCGAAGACGACGAGCTTTTCCGATTCGCTTTCAATCAGCGCGCGATCTACTATCACTCCCTCAGCCCCGGACGGATCGATGGCATCGAGGTGGACCCGCGATGGACGGATTCAGTTGGGGCCGAAGTGAGAGCGGATCTAGGATTCGATCGAGTGACGAGCGGAGCGGCAGTCTACACAGCTGCGATCGCGCTGGTAATCGCGATTCTCAGCGCGGGCGTATTTGTACTGCTGCGCGATCTTTCGCGTGAGGCGCGGTTGAACGTGCTGCGCTCAGACTTCGTCGGTGGCGTGTCCCACGAGCTGAAGACCCCAGTGGCCGTGATCCGGCTTTATGCCGAGACGCTGCTTCGGGGGGCTGTGGCCGACGAAGAACAGCGCCTCGAGTTCTATCGCACCATCACACGAGAGAGCGGCCGGCTCTCGCTGCTAATTGATCGCGTGCTAGCGTTTTCCCGCCTCGACAGCGGAGCGGAGATCTATAGGCTCGAGCCGGGCGATCCCGTGCCCGTAATCCTGCGCACACTCGACGACTACCGCGAATACCTTGACCAGGGCGGTTTTCGCCTCAACAGGGAGGTCCCCATGACGGCGCCCCCGATTCTTTTCGACGAGACGGCGCTTTCGCAGGCGGTAGTCAGCCTGCTCGAAAACGCCGTCAAATACTGCGGGGCTGAGCGCGAAGTGAGGGTCCGGCTCACGGCAGGGGAGAAGGACGTCGTGCTTGAAGTAGAAGATCGCGGCATCGGCATCGCTCCCGCCGAACAGGCGCGCATCTTCGAGCGGTATTATCGGGTTCAGAACGGGGCCGGAAAGGGCGGCTATGGTCTCGGGCTGTACCTGGTCCGCAAGATCATGGAGGCGCATGGCGGCCGTGCCGAGGTCGAAAGCGAGCAGGGGCGCGGGAGCCGCTTCCGCCTCGTGTTTCCGGTGGCACATCTATGAGCAAACTGTGCGTCATGATCATCGAGGATGAGCCCAGCCTGTTGCGCGGGCTCGAGATCAATCTCGCCTCCGAAGGCTACGCCGTCCTCACTTCGTCGCGAGGCGACACGGCGGTGCAGCAGGCGCTGGCCGCCCAGCCGGACCTGATCGTCCTTGATGTGATGCTGCCGGGCAAGAACGGCCTGGACGTGTGCCGGGAATTGCGGAGCCGCGGCTTCGACGCGCCAATCATCATGCTGACGGCGAAGTCCGAAGAGATAGACCGTGTCGTGGGCCTAGAGATCGGCGCGGACGACTACGTCACGAAGCCCTTCGGAGTTCGTGAATTGCTGGCGCGCATTCGCGTGCGCTTGCGGCGTCACAGGCCGGCCGAGATCGCCCAGGGCACGACGAAGCTCAGGTTTGCCGACGTTGAAATTGATTTCGATAGGCACGAGGCGATCCGCGCCGGCGAGCGCCTTGAATTGACGGGCAAGGAGGTTGCGATTCTGAAACTGCTGAGTGCGCATGCGGGCGAGGTCGTCTCGCGCGCTCGCCTGCTTGACGAGGTATGGGGTTACGAGTCGTATCCGACCACCCGCACCGTGGACAACCATATTCTACGCCTACGACAAAAACTCGAGCCGGACCCGGCAAACCCGCGACACATCCTTTCGATTTACGGTGAAGGTTACAAGCTTGCCGGGTGGTGACAATTCGGGACAAAGTATTACTTCCGCGTGACGACTTACGACTGAAAACGCTGCAATATAGCCGGGAGGGAGAGACGATGACGAAACAAATGATGATGACGGCGGCGCTTTGGACCGCGGCGCTCCTGGCGGCTGACCCGGCGAGCCAGCAGAAGCTCCAGCGCGCCATCGACCTGATGCAGACTAAGGGCGATCTGCCGGCGGCAATGCCGCTGTTCGAGGATGCGGCGAAAAGCAGCGACCGCGCCGTGGCGGCGCGCGCTCTGCTGTACCTGGGACAGTGCCAGGAGCGCCAAGGAAAGGAACGTGCGCAGGCGACGTACCAGCGAATCGCCAAGGACTTCGGAGACCAGCGCGAGATCGCCGACCGCGCGAAAGCGCGGCTTGCCGCCCTCGCGGCGCCCCATACGGCCACAGGCAATGGCCTGGCCGCGCGGCAGCTATGGAAAGGGCCGGAGGTCGACCAGGAAGGAATGCCCTCAATGGATGGCCGGTATGTCCCGTTCGTGCACTGGGAAAGCGGCGACCTGGCGGTTAAGGACCTCGCGACGGGCGAACAGAAACGCCTGATGCTTAAGTCCAACTGGAAAGATTCCCGGGACTATGGCGAATGGCCCGTTCTTTCACCGGACCAGCGGGAGCTCGTCTACGCGTGGTTTGATATGAAAGATCGGCGGTATCAACTCCGCCTCGCCGCCAACCAGCCGAACGCGAAGGCCCGTGTCCTGGTAAACAACTCCGAGTTCACCTACTTCCAGCCGGCGGGTTGGAGTGCCGACGGAAAAGCGATTCTGACGACGGCTTGGCAGCGCGATGGAACCGTTCAGATCGCTTGGGTTTCCACGAGCGACGGTTCGCTGAAGACGCTTCGGTCGCTGGAATGGCGCAGTCCACTCACCGTCAAGCTGTCGCCCGACGGACGGTACATCGCGTACGACGCGCTCGAGCGGAAGGACTCGTCGGACAGAGGCATCTTCGTGCTCGCGGCGGACGGGCGTTCGGAGCAGCAGGCCGTCAAGTGGCCCGGCTTCAATGCCAACCCGGTTTGGACGCCGGATAGCGGCAGGATTGCGTTCGTGAGCGACCGGTCGGGACCGCAGTCACTGTGGTCCATTGCTGTTCGCGAAGGCAAACCCGAAGGAGCTCCGCATATGTTGAAAGGCGACATGGGGGACATTTTTCCGAAAACGTTTACCCGGTCCGGGTCCCTCCTGTACTACCAGGGGATTAACAGTAACAACATTCATGCTGTGGAAATAGGGCCGGACCGCCTAGGCACCCCCAAATTGGTCAGCGACTCCTACATTGGCCGGAATCGGGCAGCGGTTTGGTCTCCAGACGGGAAGTCGGTGGCGTATCTTTCGCGGCGCGGTCCCGTCGAAAACGTTCCCGGTGCGTACGCGCTCGTGGTTCGCTCGCTCGCGTCGGGCCAGGAGAGGGCCTTCGTTCTAAACGTGAACATCGCGTATGGCCAGGGCCCCATTTGGTCGCACGACGGCAAGTGGATACTCATACGCAGCCGGGATCCTCTCCTCGGGAACAGCCTTTACAGGCTAGAGCTGGAATCGGGGCAGATGACCAAACTGCCGACGCGACCCACCGGGGTCAATCGACCCATACAAGCACTAGCGCCGGATGATAGGACACTGTACCTGGTTAAAAACCCCCAGGATGACTCGCTCCCCAACTTGGTCTCGTTTGATCTCGAAAGCGGTAAAGAGTCCGTTCTCTATACGGTACCGGCACGCGCGTATCTGTCGAATATGGCGATGAGCCGCGACGGGAGGTATTTCGCCACAATATTGGTGAAGAGTGACGGCAACCGAGAGCTGCTCACGATGGATTCCACGGGCCAGAATGTCCGTTCGCTCTTGCGCACGGGGAGCGAGGAACCAGGAGCCATCTACAACGGACTGGGTGTACTCGAATGGTCGCCAGATGGCAAGTTCCTGTACCTGGTGCGACTAAGGGCGAACACAAAAAAGAAAGAGATCCACCGGATGTCGCCGACAGACAGTGACAGCACGCCTATGGGGTTTGTTGCGGACGAACTTCGGTTCATGAGCATCGACCCTGGGGGCACAAGGTTGGTTTACACATCCGGGGGCCAAGGCAGCGCGGAACTTTGGTCGCTCGATAACGTGCTTCCGGCAGTAAAAGCGGCCCGCTGATGGTCGGCCTCATCCTACTGCTGTTCGCGGCCGTGACGGAGGATCGGTTACCCGATCCTCCGCACGGGCTTGATTTATGCATGCCCGTTCCGG
>JBKJLJ010000753.1:0-5292 GCA_046597015.1 Bryobacteraceae bacterium | reverse complement strand
AAGACGGCGGGGGAGGCGATTGCCGCGCTCGAGGGGGGGCACGGGATTGACCGGCGTTGGTGGATCGGTTCGGCGGCGGCGGGTGCGGTGGGGACGGCTAGTTACTGGGCAATGCGGGAGCGCGGGGTGCCTGGAGTTGATCCGGATTACCTAGTGAAGGCGGGGGAGTTATTGCACCGGAGTTATCGGTCGGGCAATGCGGCGGGGGCGGTTCAGCTGCTTGAGAACCGGCCGGAATCGGCGGCAGGGAAAGCGTTATTAGCGAAGGGATATAAGCTGCTGGGAACGGAATCGAACGATGCGAAGTTCATGGATCGGGCGGAATCGGCGGCGCGGCGGGCGATTGAGTTAGACAAGGAGTTAGAGTCGCCGCATGTTACTTTGGCGGAGGTTCACTTGTCGGCTGGCAGGACGGATTTGGCGAATGCCGAGATTCGGGAGGCGCTGCGGATTGATGGGCGATCGTCGGAGGCCTACCGAGCACTGGGAGACGTGCAGAAGGGGCAGGGCCATATGGCTGAGGCCGAGGCGAGTTATGTGAAGGCGGTGGATTTGGATCCGGAAAGCTGGGCGCCGCGGAGTACCTTGGCGATCCACTATCAGAGTCAAGGAAAGTTCGAACTGGGAGTCGAGCAATTACAAGCAGCTCTGCGGGCCGCACCGGACAGCGCTGTGTTGTATAACAATCTGGGTAACGCGTATGTTCGAATGGATCGTTTCCGTGAGGCGCGCGTGGCTTACGAAGCTTCGCTGAAGTTGGAAAGGCGAAGCCGAACGTTGGCTAATTTGGGTTCGGCGTATATGTTAGAGGGAGAGTACAGCCGGGCGGCGGGAATGTTTGAAGAATCGCTGGCGATGCAGCCAGTGAATTATTTGGCTTGGGGAAACCTGGGGGCGGCGTACACGTGGGGAGAGTTGGGAAAGGACAAGGCCAGAAATGCGTATCGCAAGGGGATTGAATTAGCGGAGGAGCGGCGGCGACGGACGCCTAAAGACGCAACTTTGCTGGCTCGGATGGGCGGTTACAATGCGGCGATCGGCGAACAAGCGAACGGCGAGGCGCTGATCCGGCAGGCATTGGCGCTGAAGCCGGACAGCAACGAGGTCGCCGCCGCCGCCGCCCAGGCCTACGAATTGATGGGGAAACGAGAGGAGGCGCTGCGATGGTTGGAGACCGCGCTGCGTCTGGGTTTTTCCCTCAACTACATCCGGCAGAGCCCGGAATTGGCTAGTCTGCGGGCCGACCCGCGCTACGCCAAATTGGAAGCACAAAAACGGTGAATAAGGAGCGTTGTAATGTCTGAAAAATACTTCATGATGTCGGGACCGGATGCAGTTCCGGAAGAGGACCTGGACGACGGCAATCCGATGCCGGGTCCTGGGTTGGAAGACGATCTAGGGATAGAAGCCCCGGACGGTAATCCGATGCCAGGGCCGGGGCTGGAAGACGACATTTAGTCGTTAACGAGGGGGCACGGTAAACCGTGCCCCGAGTTCCGTTCAGAGGGGGCCTGTTATGCCTGGGTATGCTGATTTGGAGATTTCGCTTAGGAAGCTGGGCGACGGGCGGTTTGACGCCGATTTGCGTTACAACGCACCAGATAGTGAAGCGGACTTGCGTCTGGTGAAAGACGGCAAGGCGGAGTTCGCGATTCAGCTGGCGGATCTGCGGGCGAAGGAGCCGAATTGGGATGCCTACGGAGCGGCGCTGCGGGACGCGTTTTTCGTTCCGGCCCTGCGGGAGGCGTTCAGCAAAGCTCGACAGGACGCCAATTCGAAAGATGCGATTCTGCGAATTCGATTGCTAATTGAAACGAACGCCGCGGAGTTGCAGGAGTTGCACTGGGAGACGTTGCGAGATCCGGAACGGGACGAACCATTGTTTGCGAATGGCCGGATCGCGTTTTCGCGCTACTTGAGCAGCCTGGATTGGCGGCCGGTGCGGAGCAGGCCGAGGACGGAGTTGCGAGCGCTGATTGTGATCGCGAGCCCGACTGACATCACAGCGTATTCGCCGGGAGGCACGGCGCTGACGGCGATTGACCGCGGGGGGGAGTTGGCCCGAGCGAAGACGGCGCTGGGGGAGATTCGCAGCGAGGCGCTAACGGGACCCGGAGAAGCGACGCTGGATAGTATCATTCGGAAGCTGCGGGCAGGGTACGACATCCTGTATCTGGTGTGCCACGGGGCGCTGGGGAAGCGGGACTCGACGTTGTATCTGGAAGGGCCCGACGGGACGGCGACGATTACGAGCGGCACGGAGTTGGTGCGGCAGGTACAGGATTTGGAGGAGCGGCCACGGCTCGTGGTGTTGGCTTCGTGCCAGAGCGGAGGAGGCGGGGTGGATAGCCGGGCGAGCGCTTTGGCGCAAGCGTTGGGGCCACAGTTGGCGGAGGCGGGGATTCCAGCTGTGATAGCGATGCGGGGCAACGTCAACATAGGGACGGCCTCGATTTTCATGGGGGAGTTTTTCCGGGAGTTGGCGCGGGACGGGCAGATCGACCGGGCGGTGGCGGCGGCGCGAAAGGCAGTGGCGGAGCGGCCGGACTACTGGATTCCGGTGCTCTATTTGCGGTTGCGGAGCGGAAGGATTTGGTACGTCCCGGGGTTTGGAGGAGCGGGCGGGAAGAACCTGGAAGACCAGTGGAAATCCATTTGTCGATTCGTGAACAGCGGAGAGTGCGTACCAATTTTGGGGCCCTCGCTGTCGGAGCCTGTGTTTGGCGATGCGCGGGAGTTTGCGCGGGAGTTGGCGGAGGAGCAGGGCTTTCCGATGGCGGCATGGGAGAGCGTGGATATGGCCAAAGTGGCTCAGTTTATTCAGGCCAAGACGTCAGAAGGGGCGCTACGGCAGGCGGTGCGGGTGGCGTGGTTTCAACAGATCCAGAAGAAATATCCGGATCTTGTGAAGCCGGGGGATACCCCGCCCGTGGTGCTGGACCGGGTGATGGACCGGATGCTTGAGAACGAGGACAGCCCGTACCGGATTTTAGCGGGACCGGCATTTGGAAAGGCGAATCTATACGTTTCGGCGAACGCGGATTCCTTGCTGGAGATTGCTTTGCGGAAGGCGGGCCGGGCACCGGTGGAGCTCGTGAGCCGTTGGCGGGACGAGCGAACGGGGAAGGCGGGGTCACCAGAGACGGCGCTCCAGGCGGAAGTGGCACCGGATCCGACGCCTGGGCACCCGACGCTGTTCTACGTTTTTGGGAAGAGCCGGGAGGAGGATACATGGGTTTTGACGGAAGATGACTTTTTTGATTACCTGATCCGGACGTCGAAGCACAAGCTGATGCCCTGGGGCGTGGCGTACCAGATGACCGTGAATTCTTTGATGTTTCTGGGTTTTCCGCTGGACGATTGGAAGTTCCGGATTCTGTTCCGGATGGTGCTGGACCAGGGCGGGGCGGCGCTGCTGAAGAAGAAGAATCATGTGGCGGTACAGGTGGACCCGGACGAATCGACGCTGGCCGACGCGGTGCGGGCGAAGGCCTACCTGGAACGGTATTTTGGCGATACGAAGATTGATATTTACTGGGGCACGGCGGCGGACTTCCTGAAGGAGTTGAATCTACAGCTAAAGATCAATCGGGTGGAGGAGACGGTGGTGGCGGCGGGGGGGATGCAGTGGTGAGTTTAGGGACGGTGGAGAACGACGACAACCCGTATATTGGCCCCCATCCGTTAACGGCGACACAGCCGATTTTTGGGAGGAAACGAGAGATTCGCGAGTTGGAGTATTTGCTGACGGCGGAGCGGATTGTACTGCTACATTCGCCCTCCGGCGCGGGGAAGAGCTCGCTATTGAATGCAAAGGGCGGCTTGCTCGAGAAGATGCAGGAGCGGTTCTATGTTTGGCCGGTGACGCGGGTGAACACAGCTCCGGAAGGGCCGGTGGCGAATCGGTTTGTATGGAGCGCGATTACTGGTTTGGAGGAGAAGGTTCCGGCGGAGCGGCGGCTGGGGGACTTAAGCCAGATGACGCTCCAGGAGTTCGTGGCCCGGCGAGCGAGACGGCCGGACGGGCCGAAGAACGTGCTGCTGGTGTTCGATCAGTTTGAAGAGGTAGTGCGGCTGAATCCACAGAATGTGGCCGAGAAGCAGGAGTTTTTTAGGCAGTTGGGGGAGTTGTTGCATAACTCCGAGATCTGGGCCCTGTTTGTGTTGCGGGAGGATTTTCTGGCGGCGCTGGATCCGTACCGCCGTTTGATTCCGGCCCACTTGCGGAACCGGTACCGGATTGATCTTTTGCAAGGGGAGGAAGCGCGGAAAGCGATTCAAGGGCCGGCAGAAGGGAAGCGGGAGTTTACGGATGCGGCGGCGGAAAGGTTAGTGGCCGACCTGTCGACGGTGCAGGTGCAGCAGCCGGATGGATCGTTTCAGAAAGAGCAGGGGCCCTACGTTGAGCCGATGCAGTTGCAGGTGGCGTGCCGGAACCTGTGGGAGCAGATGCCTGCGCACGACCGCGTGATTGACCCCGAGGATGTGGAGAAGTTCGGCAATGTGACCGGGGCCCTGGCGGCTTACTACAACACCCGGATGCAGCAGGACGACCAGAATCGCGAGCGCTTGACGCGGCAATGGGTGGGGACGAAGTTGATCACGGCGGACGGGATTCGCGGGCAGGTTCGGAAGGGGGTGGAGCGGAGCGAGGGGCTGCCGAACGAGTGGATCAAAGCGTTGGAGGCAGCGCATTTGGTGCGGCCGGAGCCACGGGGCGGGGCGATTTGGTTTGAGCTGGCGCACGACCGATTGATTGCGCCAGTGCAAGCTTCGAACGCCGAGTGGTTTGCGACGCGATTGTCACCTTTGCAGCGGCGAGCGGATTTGTGGGAGGCGCAGGCGCGCGGGGAAGGGTTATTGGCCTGCCGAGCCGAGTTGACGGCAATGCGGGAGTGGGCGTTGGGGAAGGAGCTGACGCAATCCGAATCCGATTTTTTGGCGGCTTCGGGGAAGAGAGAGCGGTCGGCGGTGGTGCAGAGGCGGATGCTGGTTTCATCGGCGGTGTTGGGATTAGTGGCACTGGTGGCGTGCGGGGTGGCTTGGGGATATGCCAGAGAGATCGAGGGCTATTTATCTGAGTCCAAGAAACAGGTCGAGGAGTTTACAAAGCTCAACCAGGATTTGGAACGGGAGAAGGTCCTGTCGATCGAAGCCGCGAAAGCGCGAACAGTGGCGCTGGAGGCCGCTGAGGTTGCGAGGAAGAAGGCAGAGGCGGAGACCCAGCGAGCAGAGAAAAGCATCGCTCAGATCTATGATGAACGAGCCGAGGTCGCATGGCGGGACGGGGCG
>JBKJLJ010000241.1:0-5265 GCA_046597015.1 Bryobacteraceae bacterium | reverse complement strand
GAACTCGGCACCCTCGAATCGTTCCACTCCCAGCCCACCGGAGCCCGCCTCCGTGTCCGCGCCTCCACCGTCCTCACCGACGCCTTCCCCGGAGCCAGCATCGCCGTCAACGGCGTCTGCCTCACCGCCGTCGATCTCCAACCCGGCTCCTTCGCCGCCGACCTCGCGCCCGAAACCCTGTCCCGAACCAACCTCGGCGACCTCCGCCCCGGGGCCCGCCTCAACCTCGAACGGCCCCTCTCCCCCAGCGGTCGCCTCGGTGGCCACATGGTCCAAGGCCACGTCGATGGCACCGGCGAATTCCTCGCCCTCGAGCCTCTCGGCAACGATAACTGGTGGCTCCGCATCCGCGTCCCCCCTGAACTCGATCGCTACCTGATTGAAAAGGGCAGCGTCGCCGTCGATGGCATCAGCCTCACCGTCGCCCGCATCGTCGATTGGGAACTCGCCATCACCATCATTCCTCATACGTTTGAACACACTACGCTCGGCGCCTGCCAACCCGGCGCCCGCCTCAACCTCGAATGCGACATGCTCGCCAAGTACGTCGAAAAACTCCTCGCCCACCGACAAGGGTAAACTGATCAAAATGCCTAAACTCAAAGTCACCGTCGATCCCGACCTCTGTATCGCCGCCGCCTCCTGCATGGGATCCGCCCCCAAGTTCTTCCACATGGACGATGACAACCGCGCCGTCGTTGTCGCCCCCGACGGCTCCGAAGCCTTCTTCCAGATTCTCGACGTCACCGACGCGGAAAAGGCCGACCTCCTTGAAGCCGCCAGTTCCTGCCCCACCACGGCCATCACAGTAGAAGTCGTCTCCTAGTCGTGGCCGATCATCAAATCCTGGATGTCGGCTGCGGGATTAAGAAATTCCCCGGCAGCATCGGCATCGACCGCAACACCGATACCGCCGCCGATATCATCTGGGATCTCGATCAGTTTCCCTGGCCGGTCGAATCGAACAGCTTCAACGAGGCCCGACTCATTCACGTCATCGAACACGTCGGTGACGTGATCGCCACGATGGAAGAAGTGCACCGTATCTTAAAGCCCGGTGGCCAGATCATCCTCGAGACGCCCCACTATACCGACTTCAGCTCCTGGTGCGATCCCACCCATCGTTGGCACTTAAATAGCTTTAGTTTCCGCTACTTCGGCGTCGACAACGCCGGCTTCGGCTACTACTCCCGCGCTCGCCTCCGCGAAATCAGTGTGTACGTCAAGCTCCTGGCCCTCTGGCGCTACCTTGGTTTCGAATTCCTCGTCAACCACTCCCGCGCCTTCAGGAAATTCTGGGAATTCTATCTCTGCTTCGTCATCCGGGGTAAAGTCTTACGGTTCGTTTTCGAAAAGGCCTAGTTTTTAAGTGCTCTAGGACTAAAGTCCCGTTCCGCCCCCGCCGATAGAGAGTTGTATGCGACGGAACTGTACCATTTCCACCCTGACGATCATCGCTTTGGCGGTGCTCCTTCCCGTCTCCGCTCTCGCGCAGAAGTCTAAGTCCAGCGAAGGCGGCGAACCCAAGTTTGAATTCGGAGTCGGCGTCATGGGCAGCTTCTATGACTCGAAATCGTTCACCGGCCCCGGGGGCTCTGCCAAGGGCGGCTTCAGTTCCGGCCTGGGCGGGAGTATCTGGCTGGGCCAGAACATGTACCGGCGGATCGGCGGCGAGCTCCGATACGATTACGCCTTGAACGACATGATGCTCGAAAGCGGCAGCACGAAAGTCACTTTCGGCGCTAAAAGCCACGCCTTCCACTACGATATGCACTTTCACCTTACCGACCGCGGCGGTAAAGTCCGCCCCTACGCTCTGGTGGGTGTCGGCGCGAAATTTTATCAAGGGGACGGTGTCGAACGCGCTTTTCAACCCCTTCAAACCGTAGCGGTTCTTTCGCAAGGTTCCCTGATTACTCCCCTCGTCACCGTCGGTGGAGGCGTCAAATTCCAATTGACCAACAAAGTCAACATGCGCCTTGAATTCCGGAACAATATGTCTCCCTTCCCCAAGAAGCTCATTGCGGCCACGCGTTCCACCGGCGGGGACGGATGGACGAACAACTTTCTCCCCTTGGTTGGCGTCAGCCTACTCTTTTAGTTCTATCCGCAACTCCCAAAAAGGCCGCGCTCTCAAAGCGCGGCCTTTTTACGTCACCACAGCCAGCAATAGCGAAAGGAACGAACAAACTTCGGCGGATCGTCGGCATCACCCTTCTCCTCCTATGCCACCCGCAACCCCAAAACAGAAAAAGCCGCGCTCTCAAAACCCGGCCCTTTCACGTCACAGAAGCAGAAAACCCGTCTCCACTTCCTCTTCGATTATCCGGTTCCAAACCACCCGCGCTAACCGTTCTTTTCCGTCCACCCGGCAACGGATCACTTGGCCGCTCGTCAGCGCCGGGTACATGTGCGATGCCCGAAACCCACTCGCACTCTGGTCCAGCATCCGGCCACGAACCTCAAAAATCTGAGGCGTCTCCATCACTAGAATCACCTCCGCCGTCACAGGCACACGCTCTTCGCGCCGGCGTTCATCCACTCCAAAAGCGTCTTTGTTTTTAGAATTCAGAAACGAAAACATCGAATTACTCCTCGCCTTCAACGGCGGTGGCCACCCCATGGGCGGACTCGTCATACTGCTTCAGCTTCCGGCTCAAAGTACGGCGCGAAATCCCAAGCAGCAACGCGGCTCGCTCCTGGTGCCCAGCGGTCCGCTGCAGAACCTGGAGAATCAAACGCTTTTCCATGTCGTGCAACATCGCCCCATTTTGGAGCGACAGTCGCAGACCGCCGCCACCTTCGATCTCCGAAAGCCCTTCGTTCACCGCCGCGTAAAGACGCTTCAAATCGCTCTCGGCATGCGGCAGATTCGCGTAAGTATCTTGAATCGCTTCAGGAAGGTCCAACGTGCAAATCTCTTCTTCATTCGCCAGCAACGCGCACTGCATCACTACATTACGCAACTCCCGCACGTTGCCCGGCCACGAATACGCTTCCATCGCCTGCATCGCATCCATGGTGAACGACCGTCCGTCGCCGTGCTGACCTAGAAAAAGGTGTGCGATCGGTCCAATGTCCTCGATCCGTTCTCGCAGCGGCGGCACCGTCACGCACAACTGCGCCAACCGGTGATACAGATCCTGCCGAAACTTTCCCGTCCGCACCAACTCTTCCAAATCCCGGTTCGTCGCCGCGACGATCCGAACATCGGATTCCACTTTCTTGGTCCCACCCAACCGAAAATACGCCGCCCCGTCTAGCACGCGCAACAGCTTCGTCTGCAATCGCAGATCCAGGTCCCCGATCTCATCTAAGAAGATCGTCCCCCCGTGCGCCATCTCAAACAAACCAGGCTTGCCCACGTCGGCCCCGCTAAAAGCTCCCCGCTCGTAACCAAACAGTTCGCTCTCCACCAAATGCTCCGGCAATGCCGCGCAGTTCAGGTCCACCCAAGCCTTCGTTGAACGGTCCGAATAATGGTGGATCGCCCGCGCCACCAACTCCTTACCGCTGCCGCTCTCCCCGCAAATCAACACCGCAATGTTACTGCGCGCAATCCGCTCGACCTTCGAGTAAAGGTCCCGAATCGGTCGGCTACATAGGACCGCGGGCATTCCGAGAAAACTCTGGGGACTATTCATCATTACGTTTATAAAATCATTCTCACCGCAACGGCTTCGCTATGGAACCCGCAGAGTCACCCTACACCCAAAGCAATTCGCCTTAGGACTGTCTGCCATCCGTACTATGCCATTTTGTCCCATTCGCCAATCCGTCGGCCTTCCCCAAGCGACAATTTGGCCTATTTCGCTGCCGCCCTATAGGAACGCGAGGTTTTGGACGATTCACCGCTTGGCCCCACAAATACGCTTCGGGCCAACCGTGGCTCATGAAATCAAATTCAACCTACTCCCGTCCAGCAATGGTGTTCCTCTCCGTCATGACGACCGTCGGGCTAGGCGCTTTGTTCCTCGGGCTATTTCCCTTTCACTCCACGGACTTCCTGAAGTTCCTCTGCCACGCTACCCTCGCCGTCCTCGCCGCCTGCTTCCGCGTCAGCCTCCCCACCATTACCGGCACTCTCACGATTAACTTTCTTTTCATCCTCGTCGGCATCGTCGAACTAAGCCTCAGCGAAACACTCCTCATCGCCGCGCTCATGACCGCCCTCCAGTGCGTCCTCGCCCAGGACCGTCGCCCGACTTGGCTCAAGGGACTCTTTAACGTAGCCGTTGTCTCGATCGCTACAATCGCTACCTACGTTGTTTACGTAAACCCCTCTTTGGTCGATTCCGGCGTCTCTCCCACCGTCCTGCTTGTCACCGCTGCCTTCGTTCTCTATGTCATGACCACCTTGCCCGTCGCCATGGCCATCGCCCTCACCGAGCGCCAGTCCATTGTCCGAACCTGGCGGGAATGCAGCCTCTGGTCCGGACCCTACTATCTCGCCGGCGCCGCCGTCGCCATCTTATTCACCACCACCACTCGGATGCTCGGCTGGCAGATGACCCTGCTCATCATGCCCGTCATTTATCTCATCACCCGTTCCTACCAACTGTTTATGGGGCGCCTCGAAGACGGCCGGAAACACACCGAGAAAATGGCCGAACTGCACCTCCGGACCATCGAGGCCCTCGCCCTGGCTATCGAAGCCAAGGACACGACCACCCACGATCATCTCCAGCGCGTCCAAGTCTACGCCGTTGAAATCGCCAAAGAACTCGATCTCCCCTTTGAAGAGATCGAAGCCCTGCGCGCCGCCGCGCTCTTGCACGACATCGGCAAGCTCGCCGTCCCTGAACACATCATCTCGAAGCCGGGCAAACTGACCCCGGAAGAGTTCGAGAAAATGAAAATCCATCCGATCGTCGGCGCCGAAATCATCGAACAGGCTCAATTCCCCTACCCCGTTGCCCCCATCATTCGCTCCCATCATGAAAAGTGGAACGGCGAAGGCTACCCCGACGGTCTCAAGGGCAATGACATTCCGATCGGTGCGCGCATCCTCGCCGCCGTCGATTGTCTGGACGCGCTGGCTACCGATCGCCAATACCGTCGCGCTCTGCCCCTCGAAGAAGCTTTGGCAATCGTGCGCCAGGAATCCGGCCGTTCCTTCGATCCTACCGTCGTTGCCGTTCTTGTCGCTAACTGCGTCGAACTCGAACGAAAAGCGAAAATCCGCCGTCCCGCGCGTGTCCGGCTCTCTACGTCCATCCGGGTCGAACGAGGTGCCGCCCCTGCCGCCGGCTTCGCCGAAGCTGG
>JBKJLJ010000204.1:0-5102 GCA_046597015.1 Bryobacteraceae bacterium | reverse complement strand
GTAAACAGCTGCTGGCTAAAGTGGCTGCCTTCGATAGCCAAAAGCCGCAGTTGCCTACCGCCATGACCATCACCGAATCCGGTCCCGTCGCGCCGCCTTCCTACTTCCTCCACCGCGGCGGTGCCGGCGCCAAAGGCTCCGTCATGTCGCCTGGCGTCCTCTCCGCCGCCGTGCGCGAAGACTGGCCCTTCCCCGCCCCGCCCGCCGACGCCAAGTCGAGCTTCCGCCGCGCCGCCTTCGCGCAGTGGATCGCCTCCCCGGACAATCCCCTCGTCCCCCGCGTCTGGGTCAACCGCATGTGGCAGTTCCACTTTGGCGAAGGCATCGTCCGCAGCCCCAGTAACTTTGGGAAAATGGGCGATCGGCCCACCCATCCCGAACTCCTCGACTGGCTCGCCACCGAACTCGTCGCCAACAACTGGAGCATCAAACACCTCCATCGTTTGATGATGAACTCCCAGGCTTACCAAATGGCCAGCGACGATTCCGACGCCAACCGCAAGCTCGACCCCGACAATAAACTCCTCTGGCGCATGCCCCGCCGCCGCCTTGAAGGCGAGATCATCCGCGACTCCATCCTCGCCCTTGCCGGTACACTCGACACCAAAATTGGCGGTCCCGGGGTGATGCCCTACATCGACCCCGCCCTCTTCCAGGCCAGCTCAAAACGCACCTGGAACGGACGCGCAGTCGACGACCCCACCACCAACCGCCGCAGCCTCTATGTCTTCTCCAAACGGTCGATCCCCCTCCCCCTGCTCGACGTCTTTGATAAGCCAGACACCATTACATCCTGCGCCCGCCGCAATCGCTCAACCATCGCCCCCCAGGCACTCATTCTGATGAACAACGAGTTCGTCCAACTCCAAGCCAAACAGTTTGCCCAGCGCCTCTCCCGCGAGGCGTCCACGCCGGAAGCAAAGGTCGCTCGCGGCTATCAACTCGCCCTCGGCCGCTCCCCTTCTCCCCGCGAATCGCAGCGCGCCATTGAGTTTATCGGGGCTTCTCCCGATGGGCTCACCGATTTCTGCCACGCCCTCTTCAACGTCAACGAGTTTGTCTATGTCCCCTAAGCGTCTCTGGTCCCGTCGTGAACTGCTAATGGCCGCCGGCGGTGGCATCCCCGGTCTCGCCCTCGCCAACATATTGGGGCCGAAGGCACCTCATTTCCCGGCCAAAGCCAAGTCGGTCATCTCGATCTTCTGCTACGGCGGCGTCAGCCAGATGGACACCTTCGACCCCAAGCCCATGCTCAAACTGCGGGCCGGAGAGACCATCCCGGGTAAGAAAATCGTGCCTTCGCAAGGCAGCCCCGGCGGCCTTATGCCCGCCCTCTGGGAGTTCAAGAAGTACGGCCAGTCCGGCATGGACGTCTCGACGCTCTTTCCCCACGTCGCCCAAAAGGTCGACGAGATCGCCTTCATCCGTTCGATGCACTGCACCTCCAACGACCACGGCCCGGCCCTCTACCAGATGAACACCGGCTTCATCCAGGCCGGCTATCCCTCGATGGGTAGTTGGCTCACCTACGGCCTCGGCACCGAAAACCAAAATCTCCCGGCCTTCGTCGTCTTCACGGACCCCCGCGGCGGCCCCATTGGCGGAGCCCCCAACTGGGGCAATGGCTTCATGCCGGCGGCTTATCAAGGCACCCCGTTCCGGCCCACCGGCAACCCCATCGTCGATCTCCGGCCCCCGAAAGATATGACCGACCAGCGCCAACGCCGCTGGCTCGACTTCGTCGGCAAGATGAATCAGGATCACATCGAACGCAACCCGTTCGACACGGAACTGAGCGCCCGCATCGAGTCCTACGAACTCGCCTACCGCATGCAGACGAGCGCCACTGAAGCGGTCGACGTCGACATCGAATCCGCCGCCACGAAGGAACTCTACGGCATCGGCGAAAAGCGAACCGAGTACTTCGGGCGCCAAGCACTGATGGCGCGGCGCTTGGTAGAACGCGGCGTGCGCTTCGTCCAACTCTACTCCGGCGGCGGCAACTTCGGCGACAGTTGGGACGCCCACTGGGACCTTAAAGAGAATCACGAAGAGCATTGCGGCGAGACCGACAAGCCCATTGCCGGCCTGATGACCGATCTGAAGGCGCGCGGCCTTCTCGATTCGACTCTCATCATTTGGCACGGAGAGTTCGGTCGTCTACCGATCTCGCAACGCATGAGCGGCCGCGACCACAACCCCCAAGGCTTCACCGTTTGGATGGCCGGTGGCGGGGTCAAGGGCGGCACCTGCATCGGAGCCACCGACGAGTTCGGCCTTGAAGCCGTCGAGGACCGCAAGTCCGTTAACGACCTCCATGCCACGATGCTTCATCTGATGGGCTTCGATCACACCCGCCTCACCTACCCCCACAACGGCCGCAACATGCGACTCACCGACGTCGAAGGGGAAGTCATCAAGAAGATCGTCGCGTAGTTGGCTGCTGCCTGACCACTCAGGATCTCTAAACTAATTCGAGCCGGAGTTGCCGTCCCACGGCCGCAGCGGCACGTTGGAGCGTGTGCAGCGTAACACTGGTGTTCGTTGGATCGAGAAGGCGGTCGAGCGCCCTCCGGCTAGTCTGCATTCGCACCGCCATGGCCCCTTTCGTGAGGCAATCTTTGACCATAGCGGCTTTGATCTGATCAGCGAGAATTTGCTTTATGGCCTGCTCCTCGCACTCTGCGAGAATCCCTTGCTCGGCCAAAAAGCCGTCGAAAGAAGAACCGACCTTTCCTTTTGTTTTGTCTGCCATCTCAACTCACCTCTTTCATGCGCTTCAGCGCGAGTGTCAAATCCTGCGCCGGGGTCTTCTGCGTCTTCTTAACGAAGCCGTGCAGCAGCACAATGCGGTCCGGTGCCACACAGAAAATCACTCGACCAATTTTTCCATCGGCTAGGTTGCTGCGAACTTCTTAAATGCCTTCGCCCCAGACTACGGCAATATGGCATGCCAAGCGGCCAGCCGAATTCGACCTTCTGAATGTCGCGTCTTACCCTTTTTCTGGCATTCTGGTAGAACGAGGCGGCAACTTTCTTGGAACGGTCAACCACGCTTCAGTGTGCCAGAAATGGCACACATTGGCAACAATTGACCTCGTTCCTGACGGGACTCTCACCCCAAGGGAAAGGAGCGCGCAAGCGCGACAGCCCTCCGCCCCGCTTACTTCTCCAGGAAAAAATACCCCGCGATCATCGCGTCAATCCCGGACGAGTAAAAGCTCCGCACCGCATCCCGCGGCGTACAAACCAATGGATCCCCGAACAAATTGAACGAAGTGTTGTAGAGAACCGGCAACCCAAACGGCTCCGCCGCCGCATGGAGCAGCCGCCAGTAAAGCGGATTATCCTCCTCCGCCACCGTATGCACCCTCACATAATCCCCGCCCAAAATAACACTCGCAAACTTCTCCCGATACGCCGGCCGCACCCTGCTCACGCTCGCTAAAAACCGCGCGTTCGCCCCCACCTCAAAATACTCCCCCGCCAACTCCGCCGGCACGCTCGCCGCAAACTTCCGGAACGGCTCCCGGTGCTTAATAAAGCTGTTCAAATTCTCTGTCGAATACGGATTCACCGGACTCGCCAAAATGCTCCGATTCCCCAACGCCCGTGCCCCAAACTCCATCCGCCCCTGCATCCAAGCCAGAATCTTATCCTGCCGCAACTGCTCAATCGCCGTTCCCACAATCGCGTCCGTAGTCAGCAGCATCTTGAAATTCAACTTACAGTTCTCTAAAACCTGCTTGAACTGTCCCGTCGAATACTCCGGCCCTAGGCAAAAATCGCCCAACGAAACCGGCCCGTTCCAGGCCATCGCCGCCACCCCCAACGCCGTGCCCGTGTTGCCCGCCGCCGGCTGCACGAACACCCGCTCGTAAGCCCCGCTCCGCTCCAGCGCCTCGACCAGCAGCGCATTCCAAAACAAACCTCCAGCCAAACACAGGTTCTCCCCCCGCCCCGCCAAGTGCAACACCATCCCCGTCACCGCGGCATGCAGACTCGCCGCCACGTCCGCCTTCAAACGCTCCGGAATCGCCACCCCATCCGCCAGCCCCAGCGCTTGATAAAACTTGCTGCTGAACCAGGCCCCGTCAAAATAACTCCGCTCCCCCGCCTTCAGCCACTCCTCGCTCCGCGGCAAAATCTGTTCAAACAAACTCTGATAAACCGGCTGCCCCGCCGTCGCCAACCACTGCACTTTGTGCTCGTCCGCGTTCGGCGTAAACCCCAACAACTCCGTCACCCGGCCATATAAATCCCCAATCGAATCCGGAAAGTACAACTCCTGTTCCAACTGCATCGTCGCCCCGGCCGCTTTCCACTTCCCGCCGCAACGGAAGTCCCCCAATCGGTCCAACGTCAACACCGTCGCCTCGCTGAACCCGGAATACAAAAACGCCGAGGCCGCATGAGCCTTATGATGCTCCACCACCGAAATCCGTGCCCCCGGAAACAAGTGCCGAATCTCCAGGTGCGTCTCCGACTCCGGCCCCGGCCCAAACGGCCGCGCCACCGCCACCACGTCCACGTCCCGGCTCTCTAACCCGGCGATCTCCAGGCACGTCCGAATCGCTTCCAGCGGCAACTCTTCTAACGTGGCCCTTCGCGCCACCTTCCGCTGCTCCACCGCCGCCACCAACTCGCCATCGCGAATCAACGCGCAAGCCGGGTCGTTCCGTAGTCCGCCGAGTCCTAAAATAACCATCGCTTAAACTCCCTTCAACCGCGCGACCGACCGCTCCCGGCCCATCGCCATGAATAAATGAAACGCGCTCGGCCCCACCGCCTGCCCCGTCAACGCCGCCCGCGAACCGTTAATCAACACCCCCGGCTTCACGTCCTTCTCCGCCGCCAAATCCCTCAAAACCTGTTCCACCGATGCCTCCGTAAACTCCGCCGACGCCTCAATCCGCGCCCCCAACTCCCGCAGCAACTCCCGCGCCTGCGGCTCGTCCAGCCGCTCCCCCGCCGCCTCTTCCATCGCAAAGTCATCCGCAAAATACGGCCGGCCCTTCACCGCAAAATCATGCAGCGACGTATACCGCGCCCGAATCGTCTCCACGATCAACCCGAACCGCTCCTCCGGAATCGCCAGCCCT
>JBKJLJ010000072.1:0-10713 GCA_046597015.1 Bryobacteraceae bacterium | reverse complement strand
GCCGGGTTCGTTCGGCGCGAGGCGGAGAGCGCGCTGGTAAGTTTCGATCGCGAGGGCGGGTTTGCTTTGGCGGGAGTACAGGACGCCGAGATTGCCTAGCGCGCCGAGGTTGTTCGGCTCGCGACGAAGGACCTCGCGAAAGCCAGCTTCGGCCTCCGCGAGGCGATTGGTCTGGAGAGCCTGGGCAGCTTCGGCGAAAACTTGAGGGGTTGCCTGGCCCTGTTGGAAAAACAGGGCCAGGCAAGTGAACAGGGTCATGTTCGGAGTTTAGAACAGGACCTTGATCCCGAGCTGAAGGGTCCGGGGATCACGCGTGGAGTTCACCTGGCCGAACGTGCCCCGAGTGGCGGCAGTCGGGGCGGTGTTGGGGTTTGGTACGCTCAAGCCGGTGTTGACGCCGGCCCATTGCACCTGGTTGAACGTGTTGAAAGTTTCAAAGCGAAGCTGGACGTTGACTCTTTCAAAGAACGTGGTGGTCTTGATCATGGAAACGTCCCACTGCTTGATTCCGGGGCCACGAAGGATGCCCTCGCCGGTGTTGCCGAGCGAGCCTTCGAGAGGCCGGGCGAAGGCGAAAACATTGAAGTAGTCGAGTTCGCTCGGGTTGGGGTTCTTGATGTCGGTCCCGCCGATGTAGTTGGCGCGGGGGCCGCCACCGAGGGTGCCGGGGTTACCGTTGGAGGTGATCGTCAATGGGGTGCCGCCCCAGTAACGGACGATGCCGTTCATCTGCCAGCCGTTGGTAACGGCCTTGACGAAGGCATTGCCATTAGCAAGTTTCGGCAACTCGTAGATGAAGTCCATGGTGACGATCTGCTTGCGGTCGAAGTTGAGGAGGCCGTACTCGCGCTTGCGGTCAAAGGTATAGGCGAGGGCTTGCGAATCGTTTTCGTTCACTCCTTGCGCCTTCGACCAGGTGTAGTTGAAGTTGCCGGTGAAGCTCTTGGCAAAACGGCGGGTGACGCGAGCCTGGAGGCCATTGTAGTTGGAGGTGGCTCCGAACTCGGTGACGTTCACATTGCTGTAGCCCTGGTAGGGACGGAGCGCGTTGGCGACGCCGTTGACGCCTGCCAGTAGCCCTGGTTGGAGGGTGGTCCCGAGGGGGAGCTGGTTGAGGTCCCGGCGGTATTGGAGGTTGCGGCCACGGTTGCCGATGTAGCTGATGTCAATGGAGGTTCGGGCCCCCAGTTCCCGCTGGACCCCGAGGCTCCAGGAGTAGACGGTGGGGATCTGGCCTTCGGAGTCGATGCCGACAATGCCAACAGGTGAGCGGCGGCCGCCCGCAATGAGATTGGTGTTAATCGCATCAACCCGGCCGGCAAAGACGGTCGGTTGGAACGTCAGAGGCGGGTTGCCGAGTCCATCAAAGTTGTTGGAGTTCTGGCGGATGCGTTCATAGAACATGCCGAAGCCGCCGCGGATGGAGGTTTTGCCGTCGCCGAAAGGATCGTAAGCCAAGCCGAAGCGCGGTCCGAAGTTGTTATAGCGGTGCTTGACGCCGCCGCGGGGGAGATTGCCCTTTCCTTCTTCGACCATGCCATTGAAGGCGTTGCCGACGCCAGGAACCAGCGTTCCTAGGGTGAGGCCGGGGTTAAGGTCGATTCTGGCGGCGTTGGCGGGCTTGTACTCGCGGGGATCAAAGTAGTTCTGGAGGAACTTCCCGTAGGTCGACGTTGGGCCAAGATAGGCCCAACGGAGACCCGCCTCAATCGTCAACTTCTTAGAGACGCGCCAGGAGTCCTGGGCGTAGACTTCGGTGCCGAAGAAACGAAAAGTGCCGAAGTACCGGCCGTCGGCTTGATTGACGGAGGTATAGTTGCCGACGAGCAAGTTAGCGAACGTGTTGCCGGTGGAGAGTGGGTTATCGGGGGAGTCGCCGAAGTTGAAGTTCATGGCGTCGGTCCAGGAGGGCTGTTGGCCATTGAGGTTCATATTGAAGAACGCTCCGAACTTCAGCGTGTGCTTGCCCATGTTTTTGGTGAGGTTGTCGGTCCAGGTGAACTGTTTGGCTTCGCTGAGCCAGCCGGCGGCGAAGCCGGGATAGTTGCAGCTGCCGATGCCGCAGTTGAAACGGGGGAAGCGGTTGCGAAGGTTCGACGCGGGGAAGAACTCGGGGAAGGTAAAGCCGAGCGAAGTGCGGTCGTAGAGAGCCTTGTTCGCATCTTCCTTCACGTCGACGAGTTGGGTGAGCCGGTTATAGCTGAAGATAAACTCGTTGGTGGTGGTGGGGGAGATCACGTTGACCAGGTTGTAGCTCCAGGAACTGCCGGGCTTGCGGCGGAACTGGGGGAACACCGGGTAGGGGGTGGAAGCGAAGATACCGAGGCCCTGCGCTTCGTGGTTGGCATCGTCGGCCCAACGGAAGAAGCAGTTCGCTTTGTCGGAGATCGTGTAATCGAGGCGGAGGACCTTACCTTCTTTGTTGAACTGATAGGTGTCCTGGAAGAAAGAGCGAACGGTTTCCGGGACATTGGGAGTGGGGACGGTGCTGGCGTAGTTGGCACCGCCGATGACCTTCAGGAAGGCCGGCGTGTTGTTACTCCATTGATTGCGGGGCACAATGTTCCCGATGTAAGGGTTCCCGCCAATGATGCGGCCGCCGGCCTCGCGAACGGTGGAGCCGGGTTGGAAGACCTGTCCGATCCGGTAGCCGGTATCCACTCCCTGGGCGGTGAGGATGTTGCCGGCGCGGTAGAGGCGGGAGAGGTCTCCGGTGAGAACATCGGGGTGGGGCAGGTCGACGAAGGATCCTCCGTTGGGGCGGGTGGCGAGGGTCTTCTCGTAGTTAAAGAAGAAGAAAAGCTTGGGTTCTTTGAGGCTCGAGAATTTCGGAATGACCAGGGGGCCGCCGATGTTGGCGCCAAACTGATTAAACCGGAGCTTTTGGGTGGTCCCGGACCGATCAAACGGCTGCCGGGCGTCCAGGGCATTGTTGCGACCGAACTCATACAGGGTCCCGTGGAAGTTCTTGCCTCCGGACTTGGTGTTGACCGAGATCATGATGCCGGGATTGCGGCCGTATTCGGCGTTGAAGGTCGAGGTCTGCACCTTGAACTCGCCGACGGCGTCGAGGGAGACCTGGGTGAACTGGCCATCGTTGGCGCCGACGTCGGTGTTGATGGCGCCGTCGAGGAAGACGTTATTATTGGAGCCGCGGAGGCCGTTGACGTTGAAAGCGTCGGTGTTATTGAAAGCGAGGCGGAAGTCGGTGCGGTCGTTGGAGACGACGCCGGGTAGGGTCCGCATGAGCGACTGGAAGTCGCGGCCGTTCAATGATAGGTCAGTCACCTGCTTCGAGGTGATCGTGAAACTCTTATTGGCCGTCGAGGTTTCGACGAGCGGGACTTCGGCTTCGACGGTTATGGAATCGGTGGTGGCACCGACTTCGAGGGAGACGTTTCCGAAGTTTAGAATCTGGTTTTGATCGAGCTGAACGTCGGTGCGGGTGAGGGTCTTGAATCCGGCGGCGGCGAATTTCAGGGTGTAGAGGCCGGGTTGAATGTTACCGAGCTGAAAGCCACCTTGGTCGGCGGTGGCAACTTCGCGAACGGTTACGGACTTACGTTGGTCAGTGGCGGCGATCTTCGCTCCGCGGATGGCGGCTCCGGAAGGGTCGACGAGGGTTCCTTGTATTGTGCCAGTCTGTGCAAAAGTTAATGAAGCACAGAAAAAAGCGAGAGCTAAGTGTTTAGCAGACATTGTGTGAAAGCGTATCAATCGCGTAAGTGGGAGTCAAGGGCTTCCAGGGAAGGGCTCTTTTGCCTGTTAATCCAATTGCTTGGCTCCAATGCGGTCCGGCTTTTTTGGCCTTGCCCTCTGGCGAAATCAATGAGGGCAGTGAATCTTTGGGCGGGGAAATGTTGAAATAACGGATCGTTAGCCGTTCGGCCGGCCTTTTTCGTTGTTCTGTGACTTCGGTTGGAACCCGGCGATTTGACGAACGGTGGAGATCCGCGCTATCTTGGATGGTTGGAAGGATCGCAGGGAGATCGTCTGTCTATGAATACCGTAGTTCCCTCTGGCAAAGATATCCAGAGAAATTGGCATGTTATTGACGCCTCGGGCGCCGCGCTTGGGCGCATCGCTTCGCAGGCGGCACATATTTTGATGGGCAAGCACAAGGCCATCTATACGCCGTACATCGATATGGGCGACCACGTCGTCATCGTCAACGCTGAGAAAGTTCGCCTGACCGGTAAGAAGGAAGAGCAAAAGCTCTATCGTTATCACTCCGGATATCCGGGCGGTCTGACCGAGATCAGCGCCAAGAAAATGAGGGCAACCCGTCCGATGAAAATGGTGGAAGAGGCCATTAAAGGCATGTTGCCGAAGAGCAAGCTCGGAAAGCATATGGCCACAAAGCTGAAGGTTTATGCGGGCGAAACCCATCCGCATCAGGCTCAGCAACCCGTGGCACTCGAAGCAATTCTCCGGTAAAGATTAAAGTGAGGAATCCGAAGTGGCTGTTTTAACTCAGTGGCTCGGCACCGGTCGGCGTAAGACCGCCGTGGCCCGCGTGTTTTTGCGCAATGGTAGCGGCAATATTGTCGTCAACGGGAAACCGTTTGATCAGTATTTCACCAGTGACTCGGCCCGTTCGGCCGCGAAGCAGTCGCTGTTGGCTACCGAAACATCCGACAAGTTCGACGTGCTGATTCTCGCCGATGGCGGGGGAATCAACGGACAGGCTGGGGCCGTCCGTCTCGGCATCGCTCGGGCCTTGTGTGAGTTCAACATCGAACTCCGCAGCAAGCTTAAGGGAATGGGCTATTTGACCCGCGACCCCCGCTCTCGCGAGCGGAAGAAGTACGGTCAGAAGGGCGCCCGCAAGCGCTTCCAGTTCTCTAAGCGCTAAACCGTTAATCCGGATTCCACACATCTATTGCCGGCAGGACAAATACCGCTCGGAAAGTCCTGCCGGTTCATGTGTTCCATCCCCAACTAAGGAGTTATCTTGCCGTCTATCTCAATGAAAGAATTGCTCGAAGCAGGCGTTCACTTCGGGCACCAGACCAAGCGCTGGAATCCAAAGATGAAAGAATACATCTTTGGCGAACGAAATGGCATTTACATTGTCGATCTGCAAAAGACCCTGAAACTATTCAAAGACGCTATGGCCTATGTGGGCGACATGGCATCGCAGGGTAAGAACGTACTTTTCGTTGGCACCAAGCGTCAGGCGCAGGAAGCGATCGCCGAAGAGGCCACCCGTTGTCAGATGTTCTACATCAACAACCGCTGGCTGGGCGGATTGCTCACCAACTACACCACGGTGAAGAAATCGATTGAGCGTCTCAAGATGCTTGAAGACCTCGCCGAGACCGGCAACTATGGTGGCCGGACCAAGAAGGAAATCATTCAGCTAGAGCGCGAGCGGAAACACCTCAGCGCGAACCTGTCCGGTATCCGCGACATGGGCCGTCTTCCCGACGTCCTCTTCGTGGTCGATTCGAACAAGGAAGCGATTGCGGTGATGGAAGCGCGTCGCCTGGGCATCCCGGTTGTTGCAGTGGTTGACACCAACTGCGACCCAGATCAGGTAGACTACGTGATCCCCGGCAACGATGACGCTCTCCGCGCCATTCGCTTGTTTACCAACAAAATAGCGGAAGCCTGCCTCGAAGGCCGGCAACAGGTTTCGGAATCCGAACTCGGCGTGAGCAACATTGCCGACGACGAAGTTCTCGATCCGGAAAAGTATCTCGACCCGCAATTCTCGGCTCAGCTGATGTCGGAGACCAACTCGGAAACTGCCGAAGAAGATCTTGCCCTCATCATGCCGCGCGGCAGCAAGACCCTGGTTCAAGAAGACTAAGTTTCCACTTTAGTTGCTCCACGGCGCCGGGTCCCCGGCGCCGTCCCTACCTCCCCAACCACAACTTATCGAGGTTTTATGGCTGACATCACCGCACAAATGGTGAAAGCGTTGCGCGACCGTACCGGCGCGGGCATGATGGAATGTAAGAAGGCCCTTGAAGCGGCCGGCGGCGATATCGAGAAAGGCATTGAAGAGCTTCGCAAGCGAGGCATCGCCTCCGCTGCTAAGAAGACTGGCCGCTCCGCCAAGCAAGGCATCGTTGTCATCAAGTTGTCCGATGATAGGACCTCCGGCGTTATCGTCGAGTTCAACTGCGAGTCTGACTTCGTAGCCCGCACCGACGATTTCCAGAGCTTGGTTGCTGATCTGGCCGAACAGGCTCTAGCCTCGGCCCATGTGAACGCTCCGGCCGACCTACTGAGCGAGGCCTACGCCAAGGATCCGTCGATTACGATCGCCGACCTGATTACCGCCAAAGTGGCGAAGATCGGCGAGAATATGAAACTTGCCCGCGTCGAGAAGCTCTCCGGCGGCGTCCTCGGGGCCTACATCCATCCCGGCGCCCAGCTCGGAGTGCTGATTCAAGCTTCCGGTTTGGCCGCTTCGAACGACGAGATTCAGGACTTGGTTCGCGACATCGCCATGCAAGTGGCCGCTGCCGACCCCACGTTCATCTCCCGCACCGAAGTCACCACTGCAGTGCTCGAGAAGGAAAAAGAGATCCAACGCGAACGCGCTCTCCGCGAGGGCAAACCGCCCGCCATTGTCGAGAAGATGCTCGAGGGCCGCATCTCCAAGTACTACGAAGAGGTTTGCCTCCTCGAACAGCCGTTCATCAAAGAGAACTCGCTCACCGTGGGCCAGTTGATCGAACAGAGTAACAAGAAGCTCGGCGTGACTCTCACGCTCGCTAAGTTCATCCGGTTCAAGGTGGGTGAAACCGCCGGTCCGGACGTCCCCGAAGCGGAATAACGAATCGTGGAGAGTTCCGCTCCCAGGCAACGATACCAGCGCATTCTGCTGAAGCTCTCCGGCGAAGTTCTCGCCGGAGAGGGCGGATTTGGAATCGACCAGGATAGCCTCCATTCGATGGCTCGCGAAGTTGCCTCAGTCGCGCAGACGGGCGTTCAAGTGGGCCTCGTTGTTGGTGGTGGTAACTTCTTCCGTGGCGTGCAAGCCGCCGCCAAAAACATGGACCGGGTTACCGCCGACCACATGGGCATGTTGGCGACGGTGATCAACTCGCTCGCCCTGCAGGACGCCTTGGAGCGCCAGGGCATTCCGACGCGAGTGATGACTGCCATCACGATTCCCTCCGTGGCTGAACCGTACATTCGACGCCGGGCGATTCGACACCTCGAAAAGGGTCGGATTGTGATTTTCGCGGCAGGCACATCGAACCCGTATTTCTCGACCGATACCGGTGCCACCTTGCGGGCGCTGGAGATTCACGCCGAAGTCGTCGCCAAAGCAACGGGTGTGGATGGCGTGTATAACAAAGATCCTCGCAAGCATGCCGATGCCGTGATGTTCGAAACGGTTACGTATCATGAAGTGCTGGCGAACTCGCTGGCCGTGATGGATGCCTCCGCCGTCGCGATGTGTCGAGAAAACAAGTTGCCGATCCGGGTCTTCAACCTGCGGACGGCTGGCAATATAATGCGTATAGCGATGGGTGAACCCGTCGGTACTCTGATTTGTTGAAGGATTTCTTCTTATGTCGCAACCTTTCACGACCGCCAAAGAAGTAGAAGCGCACGCTAAGCAGCGCATGGACAAGGTACTAGCGGACATGCAGTCTGACGCCGCCTCGATCCGCACCGGACGGGCCTCGATTCACCTGCTCGACTCGATTCAGGTGGAATCCTACGGGACGATGTCGCCGCTTTCCCACGTAGCGACTCTACACGTTCCTGAGCCCGCCATGATCACGGTCCAGCCGTTTGACCGGTCCCAAATCAAGGCGATCGAGAAGGCCATTCAGCAGTCTGATCTCGGCTTGAACCCGTCTAACGACGGCGTCCTGATTCGCCTCCCGATCCCGGCGCTGACGCAGGAACGGCGTAAGGAACTGGTCAAAAAGCTATTCGGCCTAGCCGAAGATCATCGAGTGGCGATTCGGAACGTGCGCCGCGATGCGAACGACTCCGTCAAAAAGCTGTTGAAGGACAAGGCGATCAGCGAGGACGACGAGCGCCGCTCGCTCGAAGATATTCAAAAGCTGACTGATGGCTCGATCGCTAAGCTGGACGTGGTTGCCAAGTCCAAAGAAAAAGATCTGCTCGACGTAAAGTAGGCTCCATGCGCTTCCTCGCCGCTCTGGTAATTGCGTGTTCGATGATGGCGGCCGAAAAGCAGGCCATCTTTCCGAAGGTTGGTCCGAAGCCGGTAGGTCCTTATACTCCCGGGGTGATGGCTAACGGAGTCCTCTACGTCAGCGGCCAGGGTGCGCGTGACGCATCCAACCAGATGGCGGCTACCTTTGAAGGTCAGACGCGGCAGTGCCTCGAAAACGTGAAGGCGATCGTCGAGGGTGGCGGGCTGAAGATGTCTGACATCGTTTATGGCCAGGTTTACCTGGCTGACATGGTGAACTTCGCGACGATGGATAAGATCTGGAAAGAGTACTTCCCCGGGACCGGTCCGATGAGGGCGGTGTTGGGTGTGAAGCGGATGCCGACGGAGACGCCGGTTGAGATTAATGCCGTGGCGACCACGAAGACGCTGGACCGCGTCTATATCCCCGGTCAGTATGCGGCGACCCCCGCGGCGGCTTTGGACTTGCTGAAGAGGGCCGTGCCGGACTTGGGTAACTTAGTTTTCGTAAATGTCTATGTTACGCCGGATGTCTCGCTAGCGGCGTTGAATGCGGCTTATGCTCCCTTGTTCGCAGCGGGCGATGCACCGGCACGAGCGTCCCTGGTGGTCAACGAACTGCCGAACGGAGCCAAGGTGGCGATCACTGGCGTGGCGGTAAAGGATCGCAAGGATCGGCGAGTTGTTCGCCCGCGGAACATGGCTCCGAGCAAGAGGGCTAGCCCCTGCGTCTGGGCCGGCGACACGCTTTATTGCTCGGCGAAGTCGGGTTTCATTCCGGGTCCTAACTCGGGGATCTATGCACCGACGGTGGAACTTCAGGTGCGGCAGACGATGCGGAATCTGTTGGACGGTTTGGAGGAGGCCGGGCTCAACTTTAGCCATTGCGTCCAGTCGAACGTTTACGTGGATGATCTGGCCGAGTTTGGCAAGATGAACGGGATCTACGGTAGCTTCTTCCCGCAGGTGCCTCCAACCAGGACAACGGTGCAGCCATTGGGTCCGGTGGAACGGAAGGAAGGTTCCGACGCGAAGTGGCCAATGTTGGAGCAGGTGTCGGTCGTGGCGGTTCGTGCGAGCGTCCCTTAGGCTAACGGGTCGTCGACGGTTTTTTGCCAGGCCTTAAGGTCGGCTTCGAGGGTCTGGATCCGTCTGGCCTGCTTGGGATCGTCGATGAGGTTGATCATCTCTAGCGTATCCTTTGTGAGGTCGAAGAGTTGACGGGTGGTTTGGCCGTTGACGGTATAGCGGATTAGCTTATGGGTGCTCGTCCGAATGGCCCTTTGGAAATCGCGATAGGCGTGGTAAGTGTGGGGCCGACCGGTGAACTTTTCGCCGCGCAGTGCAGGGGCGAAAGATGTCCCGTCGAGGGTGGCCGGCTTGGGTATTCCGGTTAGATCGCAGAGAGTGGGGAAGAGGTCGTAGAGGTAGACCGCAGCGGCGCTGCGCTGGTTCTGTTTGACGCCCGGGCCCGCGACGATGAGCGGGACTCGAATCGAGTGATCGTAAAGGTTCTGTTTGCCGAGGAGGCCATGTTGGCCGAGGGCGAGTCCGTTGTCGCCGGCGAAAACGACGATCGTGTTCGCCGCTTCGCCCGAGCGGTCGAGGGTGTCGAGGATGCGGCCGATTTGGCTATCGAGGTAGGAGATGAGGGCGTAATAGTCGGCGATCTCCTTCTTGACGGCTTCGGGGGTGCGGGGCCAGGGGAGGAGTGCTTCGTCCCGGACCTTGAGTTCGCCGTTGTCGAAGGGATGCTGCGGCAGGAAATTGGCGGGGAGCTTAATCTGGTCGACCGGGTACTTGGCGAGCCACTCGGGCGGAGCTTGGCGAGGGTCGTGGGGAGCGGTGAAGGCGACGTAGGCGCAAAATGGCTTCGATTTGTCGCGGGTATTGAGGAAGCCGATAACCGCGTCGGCGAAGAGTTCACTGGAAGATTTTTTCGGGAAACTTTTGGCTTCGGCCGGGGGGTACTTGGCCGTCGGGTTGTAGTCGAAGACACGGGTACCGTAGTGTTCGTCCATGCCGCCGAACATCACGGGACCGCCGGCGGCGAACGCCTCGTGAAAGAGTTTGGGGCCGTTGTGCCACTTGCCGGTGCCGAAGTTGTCGTAGCCATTTTTCGTGAAGAGGGCGGGCCAGAGATGATAGTCGCGTTTGCCGGCGAAGGCGCTAGTGGCGTGGTAAAGCGACTGGCCGGTCATCAGCATAGCGCGGGACGGGACACAGACGGCTCCTTGATTACCGCCCATGATGCGGGCGTGAGTGAAGGCGACCCCGCGGGCGCAGAGACGGTCTAGGTTGGGGGTCTGAATGGCGGGGTTGCCGAGGGCGTGAACGGTGTCGAAGCGCTGGTCATCGGAGAACAGCACGATGACGTTGGGGCGGGGAGGGGCGGGTGCGGCGAGTGCCAGGAGAAAGTTGCGGCGGTTCATCTGAACCGCTACTGTATCAGGGAATGCTAACCGGGAAAACTGTTCGCCTGGAACCGCTTGAGCTGGCCCACGGACCGGAGTTGTGGGCGATTGGATTCGAGCCGTCGCTTTGGGAATTGGGGCTGGAGCAAATTGGGACTCCTGAGG
>JBKJLJ010001069.1:0-2988 GCA_046597015.1 Bryobacteraceae bacterium | reverse complement strand
CCGGCGTGGAGTGTTCCGGTTTCGGTTTTTCTTTTGTCTGCGGCGGTGACCTATTTCATCGGTTCAGGCTGGGGGGCCGCTTCACTCATTATGCCTTTCGCCATCCCCCTGGCGGTGTCCGTCGGGGCCGGCATTCCCCTGTGCGTTGCGGCGGTGATTACCGGGGGAACGTTCGGCGATGTTACTTCACCCGTTGCCGGCATGACGAACATGTCGTCGAACATCGCTCATGCCGACCATGCAAAATATATGAGCTATGCCGCGCCGTATAATTTCACCGCAGCAGGAATTGCCGCGGGTCTTTTTGTGCTGGCGGGGGCACTCCCATGAAGGAACGTGAAGACATTTGCACGTGCAGCAGTCGCGCGGTGGGCGAGCCGGGGCAGTGAAACATCACCATGCATCATTGCCCAATCTTCCTCGAAAGGAGCATTCCCATGCCTGACAAGCGTGCGATTGTTCTTCATGCGTGTTTCGTCACCGGAAGCGCCTTTGGGCTCAACTACCTTTGGGAAAACATGCAGTGCCCATGGTTTTTCATCCCTCGGGACGGGAATGGCGGACAGATCGCGATGGTCATCGCCACACTCGGCGACGTCACATTGACGTGGATGGCGCAGGGCTTGGTCGCAGCCGTTTCGAGGCGCTGGCTGTGGCTGCTGGGACCATGGCACTGGCGGCAGTGGGCCACGTTGCTTGGCGCAGCCTTGGGGCTGAGTGTCCTTGTCGAGAGTTGGGCGCTGACAACCTCGCAATGGGCCTACACGGCCATAAATCCCCGTGTGCCGGGCACGCCGATTTCAATGCTGCCGGTGGCCCAACTGCTTCTCTTGTTCCCCTTAACGTTCGGGCTGTCACGCAAGCTCATCCGATTGGCTTCGGATCCAAGTGCCTTGGCCGAAACAACACGAACCTCACTATGAAAGAGATCGAATCGTATAGGCAAGAGCATCAACGCAGAGCTGTAGGCGCAAACCATGAATCTCCGCCTCAGGAGTGATATTCATGAAACACAGCGACCATTCAACCGGGAACGCGGATTCGGCCACCGCCAAACCTGCCCCCAAGCCGTCGCGCGACGAGGTCGCCAAGAAGGCTTACGCCCTTTATGAAAAAGAGGGGCGTCCGCAAGGGCACGCTCAGCAGAATTGGCTGGCGGCTGAAGCCGAGATGTCGGGTCACGGCTCGGATGAACACAAAGGTCACGGCGACCATCACGCGCACATGGCGTCAGATTTCCGCAATCGCTTCTGGATCTCGCTGGCTCTGACCCTGCCGATTCTCGTCTTCTCCCCGATGCTCCAGCAGTTGGTGGGGCTACGGGCCGTGATCACTTTTCCTGGCGATGTCTATGTGCTGTTCGGCTTTTCGTCTGCCGTCTTTTGGTTCGGCGGCTGGCCATTCCTCAAGGGATTTCTGGGAGAGATCAAATCTCGCCGGCCCGGGATGATGACGCTCGTCTCCGTCGCGATTGCCACCGCCTATCTCTATAGCAGCGCTGTCGTCTTTGGCCTGACCGGCAAGATGTTTTTCTGGGAGCTGGCTACCCTCGTGGACATCATGTTGCTCGGGCATTGGATTGAAATGAAGTCCGTGATGGGCGCTTCCAAGGCTTTGGAAGAACTGGCCAAACTCATGCCGTCCGACGCACACAAGCTCATGCCCGACGGCAGCGTGCAGGACGTGCCCTTGGGCGAACTGGCTGTGGACGACAAGGTGTTGATCAAGCCCGGCGAAAAGATTCCCGCTGACGGTGTGATCGTGTCCGGCGAGAGCTCGGTCAATGAGGCGATGCTCACCGGTGAATCCACCCCCGTCGCCAAGCAGACCGGCGGCAAGGTCATCGGCGGCGCGATCAACGGCGAAGGCGCGTTGACCATCGAGGTCAAAGGCACGGGCAAGGACTCGTTTCTTTCGCAGGTGATCGACCTCGTCAAACAGGCCCAGGAGAGCAAATCGAAGACCCAGGACCTCGCCAACACGGCGGCGCTCTGGCTCACCGTGGTCGCCTTGGGCGGCGGCGCGATCACCTTTGTGATCTGGATGTTGATGGCCGGTCATGATTTCGCGTTCGCCATCGAGCGCGCCGTGACGGTCATGGTTATCGCCTGCCCCCATGCCCTAGGTCTGGCCGTGCCGCTGGTCGTGGCCGTCACCACGGCCCTTGCGGCGAAAAACGGCCTGCTCATCCGTAATCGCGCGGCTTTCGAGGGTGCCCGTAATTTGCAGGCCATCATCTTCGACAAGACCGGCACGCTGACGCAGGGAAAGTTCGGTGTGACGGAAACGCTGGTGCTAGCGCCGGACATCGACGAAGCGACGCTGCGCACCTACGCGGCTTCGGTGGACGCGAATTCCGAGCACCCGATCGCCAAGGCGATCACCGCCGCTTCGGAAAAGAAACTGCCTGTCGAAGACTTCAAGAGCATCACGGGCAAGGGCGCCGAGGGCCGGGTTGATGGGAAAGCCATCAAAGTCGTCAGCCCTGGCTACCTGCGCGAGCAGAACATCGAACTCGCCGACCAGCGCATCGAGCCGCTTCAGGCGCAGGGAAAAACCGTCGTATTTGTCCTCGTCGACGGAAATTTGAAAGGGGCAATCGCGCTGGCCGACATCGTCCGTCCCGAGGCGAAGCACGCGATCAGCGCGCTCAAGGCCCTCGGCATCCGCTGCCTGATGCTCACGGGGGACAACAAGGCGACGGCCAAGTGGGTTTCCGAGCAGGTCGGGCTCGATGAATATTTCGCCGAGGTTCTGCCGCAGGACAAAGCCGCCAAGGTGAAGGAAGTGCAGTCGCGCGGCGGGCTGGTCGGCATGACGGGCGACGGTGTGAACGACGCCCCGGCTCTCGCGCAGGCCGATGTCGGTATCGCGATTGGCGCCGGCTCCGACGTGGCGGTGGAAACCGCCGACGTGATTTTGGTGCGGAGCAATCCGCTGGATGTCGTGGCGATCGTGCAACTTTCCCGCGCCACCTATCGGAAGATG